>CADBLN010000019.1 GCA_902795525.1 uncultured Erysipelotrichaceae bacterium
GTAGTAGATGGGTATTGTGACGGGAAGGTAAGAGGTTTTGTTCAAAATCCTCATGTTTATAAAGAAGTTAATCCCGAAAAACTTGATGTTGGTGGAGCAATTGGGACTGACGGTTTTTTAAGAGTTGTGAAGGATATGGGAATGAAACAGCCTTTTATTTCAGAGGTAGCTTTACAAACAGGTGAATTGGGAGATGATTTTGCTTATTATTGGGCGATTAGTGAACAGACTCCTTCAGCCGTAAGTGTTGGGGTTTTAGTTGACACAGACCACAGCATCAAATCAGCTGGTGGTTTAGTCATCCAATTAATGCCAAGCGCCAGTGAAGAAAGCATTAGGATTATTGAAGATATAGTGAGGTATTTAAAACCTATAAGTCAATTAATGTTAGAATACAAAGAACCAATTGATTTGGTCAACGCTTTGTTTGACGATTATAAGGAATTAGGCCAACAGGAGTTAAAATTTGAGTGTGAATGTAATAAAGGTAAATTTGCGCAGATAATGAGCAAGTTACCAATTGAAGATTTACAAAAAATGATTGATGAAGACGGTGGAGCTGAAGTTGTTTGTAAGTTCTGCGGGAAAAAATATCATTTTGAAAAAGAAACTCTCGAAGGTTATGTTCAAGCACAAAAAGCACAAGATAAATCCTAGAATTAGCAGTTCTAGGATTTTAAAATGGATGATGGTTAAAAAACCTGATTCTCACATAATTTAGCAGTGCAAATATGATAAAATGTCATTTACTGATAATGCATCTTAAGAAATTCTTAAGAATTCATGTACTTGTTTCTTAAGAAAGCAATTAAGTAAAATTTAAGCGGGTGATGAAGATGGCAAAGATTTTGGTTTGTGATGATGAAAAAGATATTGTTGAAGCTTTGAATATTTATCTTTCATCAGAATATGAAGTGGTTAAGGCTTACAATGGTCATCAGGCAATTCAGGCAGTTAAAGACCAAAATATAGACTTGATAATTTTGGACATTATGATGCCTGAGATGGATGGATTGCAGGCAATTCATCAATTGCGCCAATTTACCAACGTTCCTATTATTTTCTTAAGTGCTAAAGGTGAAGATGTAGATAAGGTTTTAGGGCTTGATTTGGGAGCAGATGATTATATTACTAAACCATTTAATCCAACAGAAGTATTGGCAAGAGTTAGATCACATTTAAGGAGATACACTCAATTAGGAAGCAACATAACTTATGATGGTGTTTATAAGTGTGGTGGCATTATGTTGGATGATAATAAGAAAGAAGTAAACGTAGATGGCAATGTAGTGGATTTAACACCTATGGAATATGGCATCTTGTTAATTCTGTTGAAAAACCCTGGAAAGGTTTTGTCAATTGATGAAATATATAAAGCAGTTTGGAAAGAAGACTTATTAGATGGTAATGAAGGAACAGTAACTGTCCATATAAGGCATCTAAGAGAAAAAATAGAGATAAATCCATCTGAACCTAGGTATTTAAAAGTAGTTTGGGGTCATGGTTATAGATTGGAGGACAGGCAATGAATCAAGTAAGAGAAGCTAAAAAAAGCGAAACGGTGTTTAATAAAGCAATATCAATCATTCTAATGTGCTTAGCTGGAATTACCTTAGTTCTGTGCTTTTATCAAATAAGCATGTCCTATTATGACCATGAAGTATTAACTGAAGAAGAAGTGATACAAGCACAAAGATATGCGATTGAAGTTGGTAAGAACATAGAAGGCGATGGGTTTCTAACAGATGAATATATATACACTGTATATCAGGTAATTGATTCCCACATTGCTGTTGTGGGTGGTGCTGTTTCAAGTTATCATAATCCGATTTTATTTGCTCTGAAGCAAGATGGTTCAGTAGAATACATTGGCAGCAGCCAAAGCAGCAAATTAATGATGGAAATTTATCAGGATACTTTTCCAGAACAAATGTATTACATAAGCATTGGATTAAAACCAGAAAAAGTTGTTATTGATTATAGATTATACGTTGGCTGTGTAGCTGCAATTATAGTGATGGCTTTGAGCTTAGTTTGGTTATTGTCAGCTGCAGGACATCAGTATGGTTATTCTGGTTTAAGAATTAACTTTATGGATAGAATACCTCTAGACATATTTACAGTATTAACGGTTTTATTATGTCTGGGTGGTTTGCTGTATATGTATAATTATGTAAACTATTTCAATGAGAGCATTCAACTAGCTTTTGCAATATTCTGTTTGATATGTGATGGGCTAATAGCAGTAAACTGGCTTATTAGTTTTGCTAAAAGAGTCAAGTTGGGATATTGGTGGAGAAATAGTTTGATTTACTACTTAATTAAAGCATTGATAGATACCATAAAGGCCATACCAGATATCATTAAATACATTATTGTAGCAGTAATATACTTTATTATCTTTATCTTTGGATATCAAAAGCAGGTGTTTCCAATTGTAACGATTTTACTTATTGTTTATATTATCTGGTGGCTAGCAAATGCGAACAAACTTAAAGTGATGAGCAAACAACTAGCAAACGGAGATTTAGATACAAATGTTGATACTGACTTTATGCCTTATGATTTAAAAGATACAGGTCACAATCTTAATTCAATTAATGAGGGAATGAAGCTCGCTATTGATAAGCAGTTAAAAAGTGAGAGATTAAAAACGGAATTAATTACCAATGTTTCTCATGACATAAAAACACCTTTAACAAGTATTATTACTTATACTGATTTATTGCAAAATGAGACTAACGCAAAGAAAAGAAAAGAGTATTTAGAAATTCTTTCCAATCAGGCAAACAGACTAAAAAAACTAACTGAGGATTTAGTCGATGCCTCTAAGGCCTCTACTGGCAACATAAGTGTTGAAAAAAGCAACATTAACATTAATGAACTGATTGAACAATCTCTTGCGGAGTATAATGACCAGTTTAAAGAGAAACAATTAGAAGTAATTGTAGATAGTAAGATTGAAGAGAGTGTTTATACTGATGGATTGTTATTATGGAGGGTTCTAAACAATCTTTATAGCAATGTTTATAAATATGCGATTGAGAAATCAAGAGTATACATAGACACAACTTCTGATGATAAAAATGTTACCATCAGCATTAAGAACATTTCTCGTGATCAATTAAATATCTCGCCAGATGAATTAATGGAAAGATTTGTTCAAGGTGATAGTTCAAGGCATAGCGAAGGCAGCGGACTTGGTTTGAATATTGCTAAAAGTTTGACTGAACTACTAGGGGGTAAGCTTAATATTACTATTGATGGAGATTTATTCAA
Source organism: uncultured Erysipelotrichaceae bacterium (assembly GCA_902795525.1). Classification (GTDB taxonomy): domain Bacteria; phylum Bacillota_I; class Bacilli_A; order Erysipelotrichales; family Erysipelotrichaceae; genus RUG521. Next base: position 3,280 of record CADBLN010000019.1, read on the forward strand.
GGTTGATGTAGTGTTGGAAAAACAGTAATGTATAATATTAATTATGGAAAGCATATTAAAGATTGGTGATTTGCAGTTAGAAAACAACATCATTGTTGGTCCAATGGCAGGAATTAGCAATTTAGGTTTCAGAACAATGATCAAAAGCTTTGGGCCTGGGTTGATCTATTCTGAAATGATTTCTGACAAAGCGATAACCTATAAGAATAAAAAGACATTACTAATGACAGAGGTTTCTAAAGAAGAATCTCCTTTAGCGTTGCAACTATTTGGCCACGATGTTGATTCAATGGTAGAAGCAGCTAAGTATTTAGATGAAAAGACTAACTGCGACATCATTGACATTAATATGGGTTGTCCAGTTCCAAAGGTTGTGAATAATCATAGTGGCAGCGCTTTAATGAAGGAGCCAGAATACGCAAGTGAAATGGTTAGTGAAATAGTTAAAAACGTTAAAAAGCCAGTTACTGTTAAAATGCGTAGTGGTTGGGATCAGAACTCCATTAATTGTGTTGAGTTA
>CADBLN010000020.1 GCA_902795525.1 uncultured Erysipelotrichaceae bacterium
ACTTTCATTTTAAAACTTCACGCAATCCCGCCCCTGATTTTTGTGAACCAGGTGAAGAAGGGCAACAATTTGAAGTAGAGGTTGAGCTAAAACTATTAGCCGATGTTGGGTTGATAGGTTTTCCATCAGTTGGAAAAAGCACAATTCTTTCGGTAGTGTCTGCTGCAAAGCCACAAATTGCTGATTATCCATTTACAACACTTGTTCCCAATTTAGGTGTAGTTAATGTTGGTGATGGTAGAAGCTTTGTTATAGCTGATATGCCGGGTTTAATTGAGGGAGCTTCTCAAGGTAAAGGTTTAGGTCATGAGTTCTTAAAGCATATCGAAAGAACAAGAGTTTTAATACATGTTATTGATATGTCGGGTGAAGCAGACCGCGACCCACTTGAAGACTACGAGATAATTAATGAGGAGTTATCATCATATCAATTAGGTTTAATGCGTAGGCCTCAGGTAATTGTCGCAAATAAAATGGATGGAGAAAACGCTGAGAAGAATTTAGCAAGATTTAAGGAAAAATACCCTAATTTAGTTGTTTATCCAACAACAGCGCTAATTGCTGAAGGATTGCAGCCTGTATTATACAAAACAGCAGATTTGTTAGATATAACCGAATCATTCCCAATGGAAGAGGAAAACACTGGTGTATTATACAAGTTTGAGCCAGAACCAGACCCATTCACAATCAGAAATCTTGGTAATGGTCAATGGTCGCTTGAAGGAGAACGCATCAATAAACTATTTAAACGAATTGATTTTGAAGATGAGCAACAAGTTATCTATTTTGGCTTAGCTCTTAAGAAAATGGGTGTTGATAGCGCTCTAAAAGAGAGAGGGGCTCAACAGGGGGATAGTATCTTCATCAATGATTTTGTGTTTGAATATACCGAAATGACTGACTAGACTTTTTTAGTCAGTTGTTTTGTTTTATAATTATTGAGAAGGTTGGTATTAGTATGATTTATTTCTTGAGAGGAACAGTTCATTCATTTGGAATTGATTATGTCATTATTGATTGTAATGGTATTGGTTACTATGTGAATTTTTGTGAACAAGGACAAATAAGTTTAGGGCAAACTGTAACTGTTTATACTTACCAACAATTCCGTGAAGATGCTCAATTGTTGTATGGCTTTTTAGATGTGAAAGAATTAGACTTATTCGAAAAACTGATTTCAGTCAAAGGATTAGGACCAAAGACTGCTATGACAATGTTGGCATCAGCTAATTTTAATGATTTGATTAACGCTATAGAAAATGGTGAAATAGATTTCTTAACTCGTATTCCTTCACTTGGTGCAAAAACAAGCAAACAAATTATTCTTGATTTAAAAGGAAAATTGGTTGAAGACGCCAATAATAATAGTGAAGGGAAGATTTCACAAGCTCTTGACGAAGCTATTGTCGGATTGAAAAATCTTGGCTATAAGGCTTATGAGATCAATGCTGTAGTAGGAGAATTAAAGAAGATGGAGGGATTAAATACTGACCAGTATTTAAAGGAAGGCTTAAGGCTTTTGCTACAACGTAAAGGAGGCTAACAATGGATACAAGAATAATGGACGCTTCCCAGGCGTTTAACGATGATGAAATTAGTTTGAGACCTGCATCTCTTAACGAATATGTTGGTCAAACAGATTTAAAAGACAACTTGAGGGTATTCATTAATGCTTGCAAGCAAAGAAATGAATCCTTGGATCATGTTCTTTTATATGGTCCTCCAGGTTTGGGAAAAACCACTTTGGCTTACATCATAGCAAATGAAATGGGCAGTAATATTCGAATTACTTCGGGACCATCTATTGAAAGAAGTGGAGATTTAGCAGCGATTTTATCTACTATTAATCCTGGTGATGTATTATTTATTGATGAAATACATCGCTTACCTAAACAGGTCGAAGAAGTACTTTATCCTGCGATGGAAGACTATGCTATTGATGTAATGGTTGGGAAAGACTCTACAGCGCGTAGTTTGCGCTTGGATTTACCACCATTTACCTTGGTTGGAGCAACTACCAGGGCAGGTGATATCACAGCTCCATTACGTGACAGATTTGGTATCATTAGCAAATTAGATTATTATACTACTGAAGAATTGTCACAAATAATCAGAAGAACAAGCAAAGTGTTGGAAACCGAGATTGCTGATGATGCTGTTTTGGAATTAGCCACAAGAAGCCGTGGAACGCCTCGTATAGCTAATAGATTATTTAGGAGAGTTCGAGATTTTGCTCAAGTTATGTCAGATGATGGAAAGATTACTTTGGACATAGCCAACCATTCACTTGATCGCCTGAAGGTTGATAAGCTGGGTTTGGATGATGTAGATCAAAGATATTTGAAGGGAATCATTGAAAAATTTAAAGGTGGTCCTGTAGGTGTTGAAGCTCTAGCTAATAGCATTGCTGAAGAAACAACCACCCTAGAAGATGTATATGAACCTTATTTGCTTCAGATTGGTTTTATCCAAAGAACTCCAAGAGGTAGGATTGCCACAACTAAAGCTTATGAGCACTTTGGGATACCTCAACAACAGGACTTGTTTAACATGTGATGCCAAAAAATGGCATCTTTTTTATTTATTTATTAGCGGACTTACTTTATAATACTAAAGGGTGATTAAATGAGAGTTTTGATTGCTACCGGAGGAACTGGTGGCCATATATATCCAGCTGTGGCATTAGCAAACCAATTAATTAAAACCGATAATTCGGTTGATTTAATGTTTGTGGGAAATAATGACCGCATGGAACACGAGATCATTCCTGAATTGGGTTTTAGATTTGTTGGTATTGACGCTCCAAGGTTTAACAGTAGTGATGTCAATAAAGTTCAAGCTGTCAAACTACTGTATAAATCGTATAAGAACTGCTTAACAATTGTTGCTGATTATGATCCTGATATAATCATTGGTTTTGGTGGCTATGTCACTGTGCCAGTAATATTGGCTGGTAAAAAACTGGGTGTAAAGACTGTTATTCATGAACAAAACAGTCTGGCAGGAATGGCAAACCGAACTCTAGGATACTTTGTTAGTAAAGTTATCACAGTTTATCAAAGTGCAATGGCTGCTTTTCCATCAAGAAAAGTTGTTTGTTTAGGTAATCCGCGTGAAAGTGCTGTTTTAGACTTTAATAAGGACAAGTATGTATTAAAACAATTTGATTTAGATACCACAAAGAAGACTTTGTTGATCGTCATGGGATCATTAGGCTCTCAAAGCGTGAATGAAAAAATGATTGGAGTTTTAGAAGAGTTTAAAACTAAAGCCTACAATGTTATTTACGTCACTGGAAAGAATAATTTTGATGATTTCAGAACTTTGATTGCTGACAGCGATAATGTAAAAATTGTTCCATATATTGATCAATTCACCATTGCAGGTAATTGTGATTTGATTGTTTCTAGAGGCGGAGCGACAAGTGCTTGTGAGTATATGGCATTGGGATTGCCATCAATTATAATCCCAAGTCCTTATGTGCCTAATAATCATCAATTCTTAAATGCTAAAGAAATGATGGATAACAATGCTTGTCTTATTTTGGAAGAAAAGGATTTAAGCGTAGAAAAACTAACTCAAATGGTTGATGAATTGCTTAATGATGATTTGAAACTACAGAACATGTCGCAAAAAGCTAAAATGATGTCTCATCCACATGCAGCAGAGGATTTTGTTAAATTGATTTATGAAATGGTAGGTAAAAGGTAATGGAAACCTTTTTGCAACGTATAGCTCAGTTTGGAGATTTAGAACAAAATGTATCGTTAAAATCTTTAACCACGTTTAAAGTTGGGGGAATTGCCAGTTATGTGATTTACCCAAACGATAATTTTGCTTTACAAGCCATAATTGATATTTGTAAGGACAGCAATATGCCTTATAAGGTTTTTGGTCATGGATCCAATATGCTTTGTTCAGATAAGCAATATGATGGAGTTATCATAAAACTGAACCGAAAATTAAATCAGGTTTACTTTGATGGTACCGAAATTGTTGTACAAGCTGGTTATAGCATTGTTTCACTTTCATATGAGTGTATGAAACGTTCTTTATCAGGCTTAGAGTTTGCTAGTGGAATTCCCGGCACTATTGGTGGTTGTATTTTCATGAATGCTGGTGCTTATAAAAAATCAATGGGCGACATCACCAAGGAAGTACAAGTACTAAAAGATGGAAGTGTTGTTTGGCTGAGCAATGAAGAGTGTGAGTTTGAATATCGCTCTTCAATATTCCAAAAGCATCCCGATTGGATAATCTTAGCTGCTAAGATTCAATTAGAACCTGGTGAAAAGGATGAAATCCAAGCAATTATGAGGGAACGCCAACAAAGACGCTTTGATACCCAACCATTGGATTATCCTAGTGCTGGTAGTGTTTTTAGAAATTTAGACGGTTATTTTGCGTGGCAGCTAATTGATAAGATTGGATATAGAGGAACTTGTTATGGCGATGCTTGCGTTTCTCCAAAGCACTCAAACTTTATTATCAATAATGGAAACGCAAAAGCAGAAGATATAGTTAAGTTGATTGATGATATCCAAGCAAAGATTAAAAGAGAATTTGATTTGGATATGATCCTAGAAGTGGAGAAATTCAATTGGTAGATTTAGATAGTGGTGTTGAAGAACTACAAGAAGAAAGTGAAGTTGAAGCCGGTCAAGAAGTAATTAGGCAAACTATCGCTTTTGAGAATGCCAAAAAAAAGTTTCAAGCGAATAAAAAGAAATATTCGCGTCTTTTGGTTTTGATAACTATTTTAATGATTATCTTAGTATCCACAGTTTATTTAATTAGTCCGATTTCAAATGTAAAAAGTGTCAAGATTAATGGTAATAATGTACTTGCGGATGAATATATTAGAAAAGTTACGGGCATTGATTATAATACCAAGTATGTTTTTTTAATTTCTCCTGTTAAACAGGCTAAAGCTAACAGCAGTGAACTAATCGATAATTGTGAGATTACTAAAGGTCGAAATCATACTGTTGTGATAAATGTAGATGAAAACTCAATCGTGGGCTATCAATATGAGGATAAAATGGAACTCATATTAGGAGATGGTAGAGCTATTGAGTTTGAGAGCAACTACATTAAGAATTTGGCGTTATTGCCAATGTTCATGTCTGTACCAGAAGATAAGCTTTCTCGCATTGCAACCGAACTTGGCAAGTTGAAGTTTGACACTATGGTGAGAATATCTGAAGTAAGGGACTTTGCTTTAAGTTATGATTACGATATGGTAAAATTTGTAATGGAAGACGGCTATAGTGTTTATTGTTCCATTAATGGCATTGACATGTTAGACCAATATCTCGAAATTTTAAAAAACACTTCAAGTAAGCATAAATGCATCTTAATGGACACAAGCAACAACGTGGCAATTTTGAGGGATTGCAAAGAATTAGAGAGCTTATATCAAGATGCGCTTACCTCTAAAGAATCTGCTGAGGTTGAGGAACCTTCAACATCAGATGATCAAACTGAAAAAACACAAGATGATACAAGTGAAACTACAGAAACGTAGGGAAAGGAGTAAGTTATGAATCCTAATACTCAAATTGGTGGAATCAACGTCTCAATTGATGCAATAGCTTCAATGACAGGTGTGATTGTTACAGAATGCTATGGCGTTGTAGGCATGGCTTCAAAGAAATTTCTCAAAGATGGTTGGGCTATTCTTTTAAAACAGGACAACTATTCCAAAGGGGTAGTAGTCAAAGAAACAAAAACAGGACTATCTTTAGATATTTATGTAATTATTGCTTATGGAGTAAGAATTACAGAGGTTGTTTCTGAGGTTCAAAAAAGAGTTAAGTATGAACTAGAAAAAACTTTAGATGTTAAATTTGAAGCAATTAATGTTTTTGTTCAAGGTATAAAAGTGGTAGACTAGGTGATTTTATGGATAGATTAGATTGTAAGACCTTCAAGGAGATGTTTACTAGTGGAGCTAACAACCTTGAAAACAAACACGAAGAGGTAAACTCGTTGAATGTGTTTCCTGTTCCAGATGGTGATACTGGCACTAACATGTCGATGACTTTTACCACTGGCATCAATGAAATGAATAATTTAATGAATGACCACGTTGGAGATAGTGCTAAGGTTTTGGCAAAAAACATGTTGATGGGAGCCCGTGGAAATTCAGGGGTAATTCTTTCCCAAATCTTCAAAGGCATTCAAAAAAGTTTAGATGGTAAAGATGTTGCTACAACTGAAGATATAGTTAACGCTTTTTCAAATGGAGCCGTTGTCGCTTATAAAGCGGTAATGACACCAGTTGAGGGAACAATTTTGACAGTTGTCAGAGAATCGAGTGAAGCTGGCAGAGTTTATTTCCAACAAAAACCCAACGCCAGCATTGAAGAATATTTTAATGTGGTATACCAACAAGCTCAAAAAAGTCTGAAGAATACTCCAGAGCTTTTGCCAGTATTAAAAGAAGCTGGTGTTGTTGATTCAGGAGGGGCTGGATATACTGCTGTACTTGAAGGTGTTGTTTCATACCTTAATGGCAAGCCAATTGGTGTGAGTGAAAATAAAGCTGAAACCGTTGAAAAAGGTTATTGTATTGAAGTGGAAATCCAATTATCTGAAAAGTACCAAAAGGAATTTGATCCTGCAATTTTAAATAAATCTCTTGCCAAGAGCAGTAATGTTTTAGACATTAGCAGGAACGAAAAAGTTGCAACGATTCATGTTCATACCTTAAATCCAGGTGTTATATTAAGCATTTGCCAAAAATTTGGAGAGATGGATCAGGTTAAAGTTGCAAATTTGGCTAAGGGACATGAAAGTATCTTGGAGCCGGTTGTAAGTGAAGAAGTGGAATATGAGTTTATAACTGTTTGCAATGGCAAAGGTATTGCGGAAGAGTTTAAAACTCTAGGGGTTAACCACGTTATTAATGGTGGTCAAACCATGAATCCTGCAACAGAAGATTTTGTTGAGATTATCAAAAAGATTAACGCTAAAACAATCTTCATTTTACCAAATAACGGAAACATTATTTTAGCAGCTCAACAAGCTAAAGAGGTTATGAGTGACCATAACATCGTTGTACTTGCTAGTAAAACCATTCCTGAAGGTTTGGCAGCATGTATTGCCTTTAATTGTGAAGAAAGTATTGAAAATAATATTGAAAACATGAATGAAGCTATGGCTAATGTAACAACAGGTGAAGTTACAACAGCCGTAAAAGATACAACATACAACAAATTAAAAATCAATAATGGTGATTATATGGGGATATGCGGCAAAGAAATCTTAGTTTCTACCAATGACCTTTTAAATACCACCAAACAATTATTGGATAGAATTATTGATGATAATAAGGTTTATGTTACTTTGATTTATGGTCAGGATATTGGCGAAGACATCGCCAACGAGATTAAAGATTTTATCTTAGAGAAATATGATGTTGATTGTGGCATTATTAATGGCAATCAAGAGTTATATCCATTCATCATTGGTGTAGAATAAACTATTTGAAATAATCAAATAGTTTTCTTTATTGTTATGAAAGAAGTTAGATTAACTGAGAAAAAAAAGGAAGCTTTAGCACAGCTAGGAATTGAAAAATCTAGTGATGTTTTAGAGTACTTTCCATATCGTTATGAAACTATTGAAGATGCGCCTTATTCAAGTTGGGAAATAAATAGTAAGGTTGTTGTTGAAGGCATTGTTACTTCAAAACCAAGTATTTATCGATTTGGGAGAAATAAGTCAGTTATAAACTTTGTGATAACCACTGAAGATAATACATTTAAAGTAGCTGTATTTAACCAAATCTGGTATTTAAAGCAAGAAGTTGGTAAAAGAATTGTTGTTATCGGTAAATATGAAGGAAATGGCAAGATTCTAGCAACTTCAATAATCAACGATTCCTTAGAGAATGTTTTAGGCATAAAGCCGGTTTATTCTCTCAAAGATAAAGTAAAGCCAAAGTATTTTAGCCAATTGATTGCTAAGGTGCTTGAAGAAAACAGGGATGAAATACATAGTTTTATCCCGATGAGTTTGAGGGAAGAGAACCATTTGCTTTCTCGTTATGCAGCTTTGAAAGATATACATTTTCCAAGGAGCTCTAGCAGCCTTCAAAAAGCAATTAAAACCATGAAATATGAAGAGTTTTTCAAGTTTCAGTGTTTCATGTCATATCGCAAACAAATCAATCGTTTATTTGATGATAGATATGCTAAAAAGATTGATGAGAAAAAACTAAATGAGATGATAGGGGACTTACCTTTTTCTTTGACTAATGATCAACAAAATGTTGTGAATGAAATAGTCAATGATTTGAAGTCAAATTATCAAATGGGCCGTTTATTGCAAGGTGATGTTGGCAGTGGTAAAACAATAGTTTCATTTATTGCGATGTATGCAACTTATCTTGCAGGTCAACAAGCTTGTCTAATGGCTCCAACTGAGATACTTGCCAAACAACATTTTAATAACATCCAAAGAGTATTTAATGGTTATAACTTGAGAATTGAACTTTTATATTCAGGGGTTCCAAATATCCAAAGAAAACAGATTTTACAGGATATTAAAAATGGGCATATTGACTTCGTGGTAGGAACCCATGCGCTATTTCAACAAGATGTTGAATTTCATAACTTAGGTTTAATCATTACTGATGAGCAACACCGTTTTGGGGTGAAACAAAGACAGCTTTTACAAGATAAAGGTAATAATCCGGATATTTTGTTGATGTCAGCGACCCCGATACCTAGAACCCTGGCCACTTCACTTTATGGCGATATGGATGTTTCTACCATTAGTGAAACACCAAACAAGGGTAAGGTTATTCATACCAAACTTTTGAAGAAAAACAGTTTTATTCCTGTTATTGATGAGATTGAAAAGCTTTTAGATGAAGGCAACCAAATGTATGTTGTATGTGCAACTATTGAAAAATCTACAGAAGTACTTGCTCGAAACGTTAACGATATTTACAACAACTTAAATGATTACTTTAAAGGTAAGTACAAACTTGGACTTTTACATGGCCAAATGGATGAAGAACAAAAGGATGCAGTACAATCAGCATTTAGTAATCATGAAATAGACATCTTAGTTACCACAACTGTCGTTGAGGTTGGTGTTGATGTTAAAAATGCCAATATAATGGTCATTTATGATGCCAATAGATTTGGTTTAAGCCAGTTGCATCAACTAAGAGGAAGAATTGGAAGAGGCAGTAAAGAAGGCTATTGCTATTTATTAACTAATTCAGTTGAAGAAGATGCGATTGAGAGATTGAATATAATCGTTGAAAACAATGATGGATTTGAAATATCTTATCGAGACTTGCAATTAAGAGGACCAGGTGACATTTTAGGATATCGTCAAAGTGGTTTGCCAACATTTAGGTTAGGAAATGTTGTTGAAGACAATGAATTGCTACAAAAAACGCGTCTCGATGCCTTGAAAATTTTAAAAGACTTAGATAACCCTGAAAACACTAGAGTTAAAGAATATTTACAAGAAATTCAAGAAAATGCCCACTACTATCTAGACTAAAATATGCTAGAATTAGATAGAGGTATTTTATGTCAATTTATGATTGGTTAAAATCATTGGGAATAGAGCTAAAACATCATCAATTAATTGATGATGCTTTTATACATTCTTCTTATGTTAATGAGCATAAAGAAGTAAAAAATGACAATGAAAGACTTGAATTCATGGGTGATGCTGTCATGCAAGTTTGGATTAGTGACAGGCTATTTAAGATGAAACCACAACTAAATGAAGGTCAAATGACCACTCTGAGACAAAAAATTGTTTGTGAAGCTACCTTTGCTCAAGTTATGAGAACAATGGGATTAAACAATTTCATTAAGTTGGGAGTGGGTGAAGAAAAAACAGGTGGTAGAAACCGTGATTCTATTCTAGCTGACTGTTTTGAAGCTTTTGTTGGTGCTTTATATCTAACAAATGGTATTAGAGTTATTGATAAAATATTTGATCCTGTATTTAAACCATTATTACAACATCCAGAGGAAACAGGCATAGCTGATTATAAAACTAAACTGCAAGAACTAGTTCAATCAGACGTTAGAAAAGCAGTTTCCTATAAGTTAATAAAGGAAACAGGACCCGCAAATAATAAAAAGTTTACAATGGGTGTTTTTCTTGAAGACATATTACTTGGAACAGGTGTGGGAAATAGTAAAAAACAAGCAGAACAAGCCGCTGCTCAAAAGGCATTAGAAAAGATGGTGAAATAATGGACTTACTAGAAACATTAAAAAGCATAGGCCTAAGTCAAGAGTATTTTGAATTCTTTCAAGATGCTTTTTTAACTAAAGTACAACATCTTACTAATACCCACGGTTTGAGGTTTAAACTAATTACAAACAATGTATTGCCATATGATGCTTATATAGAACTCAAAAATAAGCTTAAGGCATATTTTAATGCTGATATTGAATTAGTTATTCTGCCTAAAAAATGCGCCATAAATACAGCTCAACTCAATAGATATTTAGAAAATGTTTTAGTTGAAAAAGAAATAAGTGGATTTGAAGGCTTTATTCCCGTTGTACAAGGGAATTGTATCTTAGTTGAAGGAATTTCCAAAGAACTTAAAAATCAGCTCCAAGAAGCTTTAAAACCTTTTGGGATTGATTATCCAATTGAAGATAAAGTTGCCGAAACAGATGAAAAGGTATCCGGAACTTATATTGAAACTAATGATTCATCAGACATTAAGTATTATGGCAGTCGTAAAAAGGGCACTATTCAAAAGACAGATATCGACAAGAGTAGTTACCGCTTTTTGAATATGGATAAATTAGAGAAAGACCAAAACAAAATTTGTGTCCAAGGCAAAGTGTTTAAGGTTGAAATGCAGCAATTAAAAAGCAAACTGGAAATGCAAAAGGTTTATATCACAGATTTTGTAGATGCTGTAATGATTAAAAGATTCGAAGGAAGCGAATTACCTCATAGTGAACTAGATAAAGTTCAAATGGATATGATTTTCAGGGTTTATGGTAATGTCAAATATGATGATTATGATCGTTGTTTG
>CADBLN010000021.1 GCA_902795525.1 uncultured Erysipelotrichaceae bacterium
GTGTTGAGTTAGCACAATTACTTGAGAAGGTAAATGTGGCCGCAGTATGTATTCATCCAAGAACTAAAACGGAGTTTTACAGTGGCCATTCAAATTGGGATTTAATCCGTCAAGTAAAACAAGCTGTAGATATTCCAGTAATTGGAAATGGCGACATAAAAAGCATTGAGGATTTGATTGCCATGAAGCAACAGACTAATTGTGATGGTTTCATGATTGCAAGGGGTTGTTTGGGAAATCCTTGGTTGATTCAACAACTGGTCCATTACCAAAAAACTGGAGAGCGTTTAAGTAATCCCAGTGTGGAAGAACGTTTGAATCAGTGCTTATCACATGGTGAAAAACTAATTCAATTAAAAGGCGAAAGAATTGCCATGAAAGAGATGAGAGGTCATGCGTGTTGGTATATAAATGGTTTACCATCAAACAATAAAGTAAAAGCTAAGCTTAATGACATGACTACGTATGCTCAACTAGAAGAAATATTTGAAAACTATAAAATAGCTATCCAGAGCGAAGATTACAGCTATTTCCTATAGAATTAAAAGGAGGACACAATGAAAAGATTACTATTTTTAATCTTAGGGGTATTGTTGTTAATCCCAAGTCAAAGAGTCTATGCTGAAGGCAAAAGCATTCAGCCACTTGATTCGGGTGGAAATATAACTAACAATGGGCCTCGTTTAGAGATTACTTATGAAGAAGAAGATGCGGTTGTTTATTATGGGTCCAGTGGCATTGATATCATTGGCAAAAGTAAGAACATGCATCTTGATACTAATTTTGAGGTTTTAAAGTTAATAAGTGTTGGTGACCTTGATGGTGATGGATATGTTGACTTTTTGTCTTACCAAAAAGCTCCTAGCTATTCTTCACAATTAATAACATTGAGTGGCAAAGATGGTCATGTTATTTCATCAACTCAAGTTACCAGGATTGGTTATCACGATGATTTGGGATTGATGGATACTAACAGTTATATTCAACAAATGACTTTACTAGATGATAAAAAGGCTTTGATTGTGTATGACTATAGTTTTATTAAAATCGATCTATTAGATGGTTCAGTCATAACCAAATATACTGATGACGATAATGTTTGGAAGGCAGTTGAAATTAATGATGTTAACGGTGATGGCATTAAGGATTTTGTTTATACTGGGCAGAAAAACGTTGTTGGTGTTGTTAGCGGTGAAGACTTTACTTTAATTAAAAAGTATAACATTGCCCCTAATCAGGAATTTTTATTGCCTTGGGGTAATAATGAAACTATGAATGTCACATTCAATATGTGGGATATATTGTTTGAAAACAACAGGTTGTTTGTGACAAGTGAAAACGGGCATTTATATGAATTGGATTTAAGTAACATGGAACAACCTGTTATTTCAGATGTTGGTTTAAATGTTGTGAATGAAGAAGCATTTGCCCAACTATTTCAAGATCAGATTTTTTGGGAATCAACTGGAAGAAGTTATAGATTAACAGGTATTACTGATAGGGCTTATAACGGATATCGTTTTGCTGATAGCAATGAAGAATATATTTTAATTGACTGCTATATGGGAGACCCAAATACTGTTACAAATACTCAGCCATCAATGCATCCAGCAACAGTAGCTATTGTAAATAAGAACACTATGGAGGTAGTTGCTACCCTAAGTGTAGATAATTATAATTCTCTATATCAAAAGAGCTGTTTTGCAGAGTATAAAGGGCAAACAGTAGTGATGTTTATTGGGTCTTGTTCAGAAGGCTTAGCAAGAGTATATTTATATAGCCTTGGGGGAGAATTACTCTTACAAAAAGAGTTAAGAATCAATAACGTTGACCATAGCAGATTGCTTTCTAGCCATTGGGATGGTGAAAGAATAGTTCTAGAGGTTTTTGGTTATGGTGTAGCTTATATCAACAGTGACTTAAAGGTTACTGGTTATGGCTATAATGCGACTAGTGGAAATCTTATTTACAGCAAAGATGACCTGTATGTCGTTTTATATAATACCAATGGCAAAAAAGACAGGATTGTCGGTTTTGACTCTGATTTAAAAACTGTTAAGTGGACTTATCGAATTCCAACTCATTATGCAAATAATGGCATTGAAAATCTAAAGGTTGACTTTGATTATAATGGTGATGGTTATAAGGACATTGCATTCATTATTCAAGAATTGAAGAATGATAGCCCTATGTGTTCAATTGTATATGTGTTGAACAGTAAAAATGGATCATCATTCTGGGCGGATTATTTTGTCACTAGTAAGTATTGGGAAAATGGTAAACAGGTCATTAATTATTTAGTGGCTAATGATATCACACCAATTAGTGATACAAATGGTGATGGAAAGAAAGAACTAAGTTTATCAGGAACCGTTGTTTCAAGCAAATCAAAAGAAATCATTGGCAATGTGGCGGCGGGGATTGATACCAAAGGTCAGCTATTTAAGGTTGGAGACATTAATAAAGATGGTTTGGATGACCATGTAGCAATAACAAGTAGTGAAGCAAGACTATATGTGTCAAGCATTAAGGTTTCATATGGTGAAGTTTCTGCAGAGTATGTCAAACAAAATATAGCTAAATCTCTAAATAGCAAAAATGATCCAGTTAACACCACAGTATTGTTTGGTGATTTGAATAAAGATGGCATTAGCGAATTAGGAATAGTTGAAAGAGACAACGCTAATCATCAAGTGTATAGAATCCTAAATGGAGCTAATTTGTCTGTTATTACCACATTATGTCCAGAGGGCATTAATGATGACGGTGAAGCATTTGCGGTTTTAAACTTTGATTTAAATGGTGATGGATATAATGAAATTTATGGCCGTGACAACTGGAAATATGGAATTTATGATGGTAAAACTGGAGAAAAACTAGTATCTACCACTATGTATAGTTGGCAAGAAGAAAATGTCGATATGAATGATTATTATCCAGACTATACTGTACCATTTACCATTTTAGATGAAGCACCAAACTTCTTTCTAGCCAGCAACATGCATGATGATAACAAGCAGATACTTGCGATAAACAGAGCGGTTGAAAACCGAGAGACATGGACTACAAATTACCAGATTGATTTAGTTAATGTAGAAAACTTTGAAACAATTGATATCATTAATTATGGTCAGAATTATAGTGATTCAGGGGTTTTGACAGAAGTCAAAAACACTAATAGATTTGTTTTCCTTGTCGGTGATACAAATGGAAAAATTGTGGATTTGTTAGAACAAACAATTTTGGCAAGTTTTGAAATAAAGATTAAAGAAGCATCTTATTTTGATGAAGAGCATATTTTAATTACTGATAGTAAAGACAAAATGTACTTGGTTGATATTACAAAGAGTTTTGAATTAGTTAATGAGATACCTTCAGAAAGTAATGATCATATTCTAAATCTTGCATGGAAAACAAGCCAAGATTATAGCACCATGACCATCAGTGATAATGGAAAAGTCGTATATACGGGTAATGATGACCATGTGGATATTCCGCTTGTAGAAGGACAGCATACCATTTTAATGGCGGTAAATGATGGCCAAGGTAAGACTTCTCAAAGGACTTATGAGGTAAATGTTGCTCCTCAAGCAAGGAATTATGTCCCATTGATTATAAGTATTTCTGTGCTGGTTGTATTGAGTTTCCTTTTAGGGATATATCAGAAGATAAGCATAAATAATAAGTTTAAGAAGGAGGCTGCAAAATGAGTGAGTATTGTATTGAGTTAAATCATTTGACTAAGAAGTTTGGTAATTTTACAGCCATCGATGATTTGTCGTTAAAACTAAAACCGGGTAAAATTTATGGCATCATTGGTCCTAATGGTGCTGGTAAAAGTACAACCATGGGAATGATAATGGGTTCACTGTTTCCAACTACTGGTGATGGTAACGTTTATGGTTTTCCTCTTTCTTCTACGTCAGCTCTAAAGCTATTAGGATATTCTCCTGAGTTCACAAGTTTTTATACTGACATGAATTGTATTGAGTATTTACATTACATGGGCTGTTTAGGAGGATTGAGCAGTAAAGAATCTTTAGATAGAACTTATGAGTTACTGAAAAAATTCAATTTGTTGGATCACGCTAATAGAAAAGTTGCTAAGTTTTCAACAGGTATGAAGAAAAAAGTTTCCCTAGCTCAAGCGATGATCCATCATCCAAAGGTTTTATTATTAGATGAACCAACCGCAAACTTAGATCCAACTAGTCGTCAGGAAATTCTCAATACAGTTAGGTCTATGGTTGAAGAGGAAAACTTAACTGTTCTAATTAGTTCTCACGTTTTGACTGAACTTGAAACAGTCATTCATCATGTTTTGATGATAGACCATGGAAAACTAATCTTAGATGAATCTATTCACGATGCCCAAGAGAGGTTCAAACAAGGAATCTTGGTTTTAGATACCGATAACAATGAAAGCTTGTATGAGCAGTTAAAGGATCATTGGAGTTGTGAATTGAAGAGTGATTGTATCAAGATTACGACTGCAGAAATGGATACTTTAAAAAGAGAAATACAAGAGAAAGCCTATCATGGTGGCATCTTGATAAGAAAGCTTAATGAAGAAGTCATTTCTTTGGATACTTTGTATAAACAGATAATGGAAGGGGAAAATAACAATGAAAGTAATATTTAAAAGAACATTACAAGAAACATTAAAAATCTTTACCGTTATCGCAGTAGTAGTTGCTGGTTTTATAGCTGGTTATATTCTAGCTAAGGCAAGCTTTTCTCAAAGTGTACCAGCGTATACACATTGGTTAAACAAATTATTAATAAGTCAACACCTAGCTGTATTCTTTGTCGTGAATGGGGTTGTCTTGCTTACAATTGTTTCCAGTGTATCTAGTGGCTTAATTGCTGGTGAAGTTCATGAAGGAACTTTTAAGATTCTGGTTGCTAAACCAAACAGTAGGATCGCAATATTATTAGGTAAGATCTTAGGTATGTGGGCAGGTGTAATGATACTGATGTTTCTATCATTATCGGTTATGTTTTTAACCGAATTAATGATGGGAAACATAGATGGGAATATCGCTAACGATTTATTAAGATATTTTCCTGCCTATGTTCTATATGGGATTATCGTTTCATTTTTCCTGAGCTCATTTGGTGTGTTACTATCAACAATCGCAAAAAAGAGGATCATTGCTTTGCTGCCATGTTTATTGATAGTAATTGGAGCATTAGCTTTACCAATCATTTTGAGAATCACGATAATGATTGCACGTGGAGGAGAGTCTCCATGGATATTAAATCTGATAGATTTGAACTATCATTTCAGTTTAATATTTAACTGGTGTTGTGATTTGTTTGGTGGCATAAAAGGAACAACTAATCAATTAGAACCATTGACCCTTTTGATGAATCTATTCAACTCGGTTAGGGTTGATATGGATTTAACTAGAACCAATGTTTATCAAAGTATGACCTTGATGAATAAGGCCATACCACAGCTTGCTATTTTATTGGTATATGTGATACTAGGTGTCATTAATTATCTTGCAAGTTTGTTGATAATAAATAATAAAAATGTGTAAAGGATGGCAATTGCCATCCTTTATCTTACCTCTTGTTCAATGATTGTATTTTCTATGAATGTTGGTTTCAGTTCGCCATTACTGATGGCTAAGAATTGTGGAGAGATATCAGAATCTGTTAAAAATACGTAGGTAACATCTTCTTGGTAATCTTTGGATATTATTATCTGATTTGAAAGAATTGTTTCCACTTTATTAGTAAGCGAATAAGGAACAACAATTTGATATTTTTGTTTTTCTAATGGCTTAGTGAGTGTTGCTTGTTCAATTGCCTGATTAACTGCTTGTTGGTAAGCCCTTACTAATCCACCAGTCCCTAATAAAGTACCACCAAAATACCTTACTACCACTGCCAGCACATTATCTATTTGTTTGTGTCTCAGACACTCCAACATTGGTAAACCCGCAGTACCTGATGGTTCACCATCATCATTACTTCTTTGCTTGTTGTTAATGGACAATGCAGTACAATAATGAGTTGCATTTGGATATTGTTTTTTTATGGCACTTAAAAGATCTTTAACTTGCTTTTCGTCGTTAACGGGTAATAGGATTCCAATGAATCGTGATTTTTTAATTTCAAGTTCTACTGTGATACGTTCTTTTAAGTGATACATATACAAATTATAGCATAGAAGCTTTTGTCTAAGTTTCAATAGTGAGGTATAATATTTAGGTATTGTTTGTTAGGAGGCATAGCATGTCAGAGAAACCAACAGAGCAACTAACAAAAGAAGAAAGACGCAAAAGGAGAGCTTATCGTAAAAGAAGAAAAGCTATCTTTCCAATATCAAGAATATCGTTTTTAATAACAATAATTGTTTCAATTATCTTTTTCTTGGTGGTCAACGCTACAGGCGTAGTACCAGGCAAGTGGTTATTGATTTTCGGACTTTTGTTATTGATATTTAATTTGTATGTTGCCATCGTAGCCATATCTAAAAAAGCCAGCAATAAATCTAAATTAAGACAGATTTTTATTTCTGTAATTTCATGTAGTTTGATGTTGGTAGGTTCAATAGCAATCCCAAGCTATAAAAACAAAATTGCAAAGATATTTAATCCTATGCCATCAGAGGGCAGTTTAAATATCAATGTGTATACACTAAAAGACTCACAGTTTAATAATGTGGCTTCACTTTCTGGAGTTCCAGTTGCGACTCAAAGCAAACTAGATAGAGAATTCCAGGACTATGCCATCATCCAGGTTAATAGGGAATTAAAAAGCCCTATCATAGCTCATGATTGTAAGGATATCTATACTGCTGTTGACCTTCTCTATGACGGTTCGGTTGCAGCTGTAATGTTTAATGAGAGCTATTTGGCGACTTTGGAAAAGAATGAAGAATATAAAGACTTTGAAGAAAGAGTACAGCTTGTATATCAATGTGTTCAAAAGGTATCTTTTGAATACAATATTGAAGCTGTTGGTAATATCACAAAAGAACCATTTGTTATAGGTGTTTTAGGAGATGATGAATCCACTTTGGATTCCTTAGGCAATACTAGTGGTTTTAGAAGTGACGTTAACATATTATGTGTGGTAAACCCTAACACCAAACAAGCTTTAATCGTTACTTTACCAAGAGATGGATATGTGGCGGTAGATGGTAATAATACCTACATGGACAAATTGACTCACTCATCACTATATAGCTCGGGTGGAAAAACAGGGATTGCTTATTGGATTTCAACAATGAATACTCTGTTAGATTGTGAAATTAACTATACTTTGAAAGTAAACTTTATTTCTGTGATAAGAATCATTGACGCTTTAGGTGGTATTGATATAGATAATCCATATGCCTTCACAACTGTTGCCAATCACCCTTACTTTGGTAGCGATGGTTCAGTTAAATATGGTCAATCATATAGTTATGAAGCTGGAAAGATACATTTAGATGCTAATCAAACTCTAGCATATGTACGTGAAAGATATAATTTGCCAAATGGAGACTTTGACAGAAATAAACATCAGGCCATTGTTTTAAAGGCCTTAATAGATAAGTGTACTAGCCCTGCCATTTTAACAAAGGCAAACGCTTTGTTGAATGCGATGAAGGGTACATTTATGACTAACATGAAAATAGATGAGATGTTAGCCTTGGCGCAAATGCAGCTGGATGAATTGTCAGTTTGGGATGTTAAGACAGTGTCAGTTGGTGGAGAAGTTAATTCCAGGTATTGTTATCAATTGGAAGGTGAAGCATCTGTAGTTGATTTAGATTTCGACAGTATTAACAGGGCACAAGCGTATATAGATCAGATTTTGAACAATCAAGTATTGGATTTTTAAAAGATTTTGTTTTGATTGGGTGTAATTTTAAATGGTAAGGAGGAATGTATATGTCTCAGCATTTCAATACTATCATCATTGGGTGTGGCGAGGCAGGTCTTTATGCTGCATATGAGCTGCTGCAAACAGCCCCTAAAATGAGCATTTTGATTCTGGAAAAAGGCAAGGATATTAATAATAGAAAGTGTCCTATTGTTGAAGGCAAGGTTAAAGAATGCATCAATTGTGATACTTGTTCAATTATGAATGGCTTTGGTGGTGCTGGTGCTTTTTCTGATGGTAAGTTTAATTTCACCACTGATTTTGGTGGCTGGCTTACAGACTTCATGGATGAAAAAGAAGTTATGGACCTAATTGAACATGTTGATGGCATCAACGTTAGTTTTGGGGCGACCAAAGAAAGATATTCAACCCAAAGTGAAGCTGCTAGAAGACTGGAGAAAGAAGCTTTACAATATGATTTACATCTTTTACAGGCTGAATGCAAACACCTAGGAACAGAAAATAATTTAAAAATACTTACAAACATTTACAATTATCTAAATGAAAAGATTGAGATAAGGTTTAATACAGAGGTAAGCCAAATAAAAGCCAATGGGCAGTTGGGAGTCAAATTATCCACTGATGAGGAGCTAACCTGTGATTATTTAATCGCTGCTCCGGGAAGAAGTGGAGCAGAATGGTTTGCGAGTCAATGTAAAAATAATGACATTGAGTTAACCAATAATCAAGTTGATATTGGTGTAAGAGTAGAGCTTCCAGCGGTTGTTTTCCAACATATCACAGATGTTGTTTATGAATCTAAATTGGTTTTTAGGACTAAACAATATGGTGATTCAGTTAGGACTTTTTGCATGAATCCATATGGTTATGTTGTAACTGAAAATGTAGATGGGATTCAAACTGTTAATGGTCATAGTTATTCAGATGCTAGTTTAAGAAGCAAAAATACTAATTTTGCACTTCTGGTTTCCAACAAGTTTACTGAACCATTTAGTGAACCATATAAATATGGAAAACACATTGCTTCCTTAAGCAATATGCTGGCTGGCGGTGTTTTAGTGCAACGGTTTGGAGACTTAATGAGGGGCAGCAGGACAACAGAACATAGATTATCAAAATCAACGGTAAAGCCCACATTAAAGGCTGCCACTCCTGGTGATTTGTCTCTCGCTTTACCAAAAAGACAACTGGATGACATCATTGAGGTGATTCAAGCTTTGGATAAGATAGCACCTGGAACCGCAAATTATGATACTTTGTTATATGGTGCTGAAGTTAAATTCTATTCTAGTAGAGTGAGTTTAGACAACAATCTAGAAACTAAGGTACCGGGATTATTTGCGATAGGCGATGGAGCCGGCATTACAAGGGGCTTGGCACAAGCGGGTGCCAGTGGTGTTAAAGTAGCTAGGGTTATTGCTGAAAGGTTTAATTCAAAATGAACTTACAAATAAAAAAGTACGAAGACAATGATTATGATAGTGTGAAGAGTATCAGTGATGATTATGCACTAGCCAAGTTTGATGATTTTTATCTTGATAGTAAGTTTCTAATTCAACGTGAGGGAGAGCTAGTTGGCTGGTATTTGCTCAATCTGGCTAAAAGGAAAATCCAATCAACATACATTTACCTTTATGTGGCTAAACCATACCGTCGCCAAGGCATTGCCACGCAGATTTATAATGATAATTTGAA
>CADBLN010000022.1 GCA_902795525.1 uncultured Erysipelotrichaceae bacterium
CAAAGTATAAAAACGCAATATTCAGGTGGTTCTTCCAGAGTCTTTAATAAAGCATTAAAAGCATTGGCTGTAATCATGTGAACTTCATCAATGATGTAAACCTTGTATTTTCCTTGCATTGGGGCATATTTTACCCTGTCAACAATATCCCTTATTTCATCAACACCATTGTTTGTTGCACCATCTAGCTCAATTACATCAGGATGAGTTGAATTTTGAATATCTATGCAGCTTTCACAATTATCGCAAGGTTTATTATCGCCAGTACAATTTATTGTTTTAGCAAGAAGTTTAGCAACTGATGTTTTTCCAGTGCCTCTAGGACCACAAAACAAATAGGCATGAGCAAGCCTGTCGTTTTCAACGGCATTCTTCAATGTCGCAACAATGTGTTGTTGCCCATAAACTTCATCAAATGTACTTGGTCTATACTTTCTATATAAAGCTTTATAACTCATATCATTCCTCTTTATTATTATAATATATGCTAGTCCTTATTGCGAAGTTTTTTAAAAAAGCTTGTGAGTAGTTCAGAACATTGATCTTTCAATACTCCTCCTTCTACCTCAGGATAATGATTAAATCCTTTCACTTCATATATGTTACACACCGACCCAAGAACGCCACTCTTAAGGTCATAAGCACCAAAATACACCTTTCTGATCCTTGATTGCATGATGGCCCCAGCACACATTAGACAAGGTTCCATCGTAACATACAGATCACACTCTTCTAATCTCCAGCTTCCAATCTCTTTATTGGCTTTTGTTATTGCGACAATTTCAGCATGATCATGGGTTTTATTTGAAGTTACTCTTAAATTGTACCCTCTAGCAATTATTTCATCCTTATACACAATAATAGCACCAACAGGGACCTCATCTTTTTTGTATGCTTTTTTAGCTTCTTTGATTGCTTCCAGCATATATTCTTCTTTTGTCATAGATTCACCTAAATAAAAGGTACACACACAATTAATCTTATGTGGCTGCTACATTCCTGTCCTGACCAAGTTAAAGTTAATAGTGTTGTACCGTTATTATTATACAATATTTGTTGACTTTGGCAATGTTTCACGTGAAACATTCGTCATTATTGTTCAACCTTTTCGTTCCTTTTAGCTCTTCCTATCAAATCTGCAAAATCTACATAATCACTCGATAAGAATGTAAGCTCTGCAAATTTCACTTCTCTGCTTTCGTCACCATTTATAACTTTTAAACTGACATTTGTTAATGAAGATATGCTAAATTGATCTTCTGCACTTAAGATTCCGTTGTTATATGTCATCTGACTTGACCATCTATTATTATCTTGATCAGAATAAGCGACAAAGTATGAATAATTGGAATTATATTGTTTTACCTTGATTTCAACGATTAATTTGTTCCTTTCATTTACATAAATATCATAACTTTCAATCTTGTATGCTTTTCCATTAATTCCTGGATTTATTAAACCAACAACAATCGATACCAACAATATTCCTAATAGTGCAACAAATAATAAAAATCCTTTTCTTAACTTTCTTTTTGACTTCATGTGTCTATTATAACAAAAAAAGAATGTTTCACGTGAAACATTCTATTTATTTGGTATAAGTTTTTCAGTGCCACCCATGTAATTCCATAATACTTTAGGGATGTTTACTGATCCATCTTCATTTAAATTATTTTCTAACAGAGCAATTAACATTCTAGGAGGAGCGACAACTGTATTATTTAATGTGTGCGCAAAATACTTGCCATCTTTTCCATTTACTCTTATTCCTAGTCTTCTTGCTTGTGCGTCCGTTAGATTTGAACAAGAACCTACTTCGAAATACTTCTGTTGTCTAGGGCTCCACGCTTCAACATCTACACTCTTACACTTTAAGTCAGCTAAGTCACCAGAACAGCACTCTAATGTTCTTACTGGTATGTCTAAGGATCTGAATAGATCTACGGTGTTTTGTGCTAGTTTCCAGAACCATTCTCTTGACTCCTCTGGTTTACAAACAACAATCATTTCTTGTTTCTCGAATTGATGAATTCTATAAACACCACGTTCTTCAATACCATGAGCTCCTTTTTCTTTACGGAAGCAAGGTGAGTATGAAGTATATGTATAAGGTAATTTATCTTCATCTAAAATGGTATCAATGAACTTTCCAATCATTGAGTGTTCACTAGTCCCAATTAGATATAAATCTTCACCCTCGATTTTATACATCATATTTTCCATTTCAGCAAAGCTCATAACTCCAGAAACAACATTACTGCGAATCATGAAAGGAGGAACAGCATAAGTGAAGCCTCTGGCAATCATGAAATCTCTGGCATAGGCAAGGCAAGCAGAATGGAGTCTGGCAATATCTCCCAATAAATAGTAGAAACCATTACCAGCAACTTTTCTAGCGCTATCTAAATCAATACCTCCAAAGCTTTCCATTATGTCTGTATGATAAGGAATTTCAAATGAAGGTACCTTATTTTCGCCGAATTTCTGAATTTCGACGTTTTCGCTGTCATCCTTGCCAATAGGGACATCATCATCAATGATGTTTGGTATTGTCATTTGAATCTTTTTTATTTGTGCCGCAAGTTCTTCTTCCTTGGTTTCGTTTGCTTCAATCTGTTCTCCAATTTGTGTTACTTCAGATTTAATTTTTTCGGCTTCTTCTTTTTTGCCTTGTCCCATTAAAGCACCAATTTGTTTGCTGATAGAATTACGTTTTCCTCTTAACTCATCATCCTGTGTTTTAATGGCTCTATATTGCTTATCTAATTCAAGCAACTCATCAACTAACGGAAGCTTTTGATCTTGAAACTTCTTTTTGATATTCTCTTTGACAACATCAGGATTATTCCTAATAAAATTCATATCTAACATATAGAACCTACCTCCTTACTCTTCCACAGTCTCAGGTGTTTCATTATCCTCTTCACCCTCAACTTCTTCTTTATCAATTAGGGCAATGGTTGCAACTCTGCTTTCCTCATCAACATTTATCATCCTTACACCTTGAGTATTTCTACCATAAGTAGAGACTGTTTCAAGGGAAATTCTGATCATTGTCCCATTGTCTGTCATAATTAGAACGTCTTCGTCGCCATGTACAGCTCTTAAAGCCATCAGTTTACCGTTCTTTTCCGTTATATTAACAGTTGCTACTCCCTTAGCTCCACGCTTGGTCATACGATATTCAACAAGAGGGGTTTTCTTGCCATAGCCTTTTTCAGTAACAGCCAGGATATATTCTCCCATCTTATCCGTTGCCATACCGACAACAATTCCTCCATCAGTGTTGAAACCTTTAACTCCAGAAGCATTACGCCCCATCGGTCTAACATCATCTTCGTTAAATCTTATCGCCTTGCCGTTATCACCAGCAATGACAATTTCATCATGTCCGTTGGTTACTTGAGCCCCAAACAATTCATCATCTTCTCTCAATGAAATTGCAATTTTACCAGATTGCCTAATTGATAAGAATTCAGACATTGGTACTCTCTTAACTAAACCAAGCTTAGTGACAAAGAACATGTATTTATCTTCAAGTTCAGGGCCAGGAACAACATCAACCATCGCTCTTACTTTTTCTTGAGGCTGCATATTCAATAGATTGACAACAGGCACACCTTTAGAAATTCTGCTGGCAGCTGGAACGTTGAATCCCTTGATACGATATACTTTGCCTAAGTTAGTAAACAACATCAAATCATCATGAGATGACATCGTGAGAACTTGGTCAATTATGTCATCACTATTCAAGCTCATACCCTTAACACCTTTTCCGCCACGATTCTGTGTCTTATATGTGTCAACGGTTGTTCTCTTAATATAACCATTTGTGGTAATGGCAATCATAACATCTTCCACAGGAATCAAGTCTGCATCGTCAATATCGCTTGCAGCTTCAATGATTTCAGTTCTTCTAGCATCACCATATTTTGCCTTCATTTCATGAAGCTCATCTTTGATAATTGATAATACTCTTGAATGATTGCCTAAGATGTCACGATAATCAGCAATTGCGATTTCTAATTCGTTATATTCTTCATCAATCTTTTTGCGTTGCAAGCCCGTCAATCTTCTCATCTGCATATCCATGATGGATTTTGCCTGAATCTCTGATAGGCCAAATCTTTCCATTAATGAGTTCATCGCAATTTCATCTGTCTCTGAATTTCTAATGACGTTGATGATTTCATCAATATGATCTAAAGCAATCTTTAAACCTTCTAAAATGTGAGCTCTATCTAAAGCCTTATTTAAATCAAACTGGGTTCTTCTTTCGACAATGTTTACCTGATGGTCAACATATGCCTGTAAAACTTCTTTTATGTTCATTACTTTTGGCGCATTATCAACCAAGGCCAACATATTTACACCATAAGTAACTTGAAGAGCTGTTTTTTGATATAGATGGTTCAACAAAACTTCAGGTTGAACGTCTTTTCTAACTTCAATGACAATTCTTATGCCATTCATGTTAGATTCATCAGTCATGTTCGTAATTCCATCAATGACTTTATCTCTCGCTAATTCCTTGATTGTTTTACACATGTTTTCCTTATTTACACCATAAGGAATTTCAGTAACAATTATTTCCTGTTTACCATTATCTAATTCATTAATCTCAACCTTAGCTCTATTGTAGATGATGCCTCGACCAGTTTCATAAGCTTTTCTGATCCCACCTCTTCCTAGAATGTAGCCACCAGTAGGGAAGTCAGGCCCAGGTAAGTGTTCATTCATAAGTTCTGTAATGCTTATTTCTGGGTTGTCGATGATAGCGTCAATCGCATCAACTGTTTCACCTAAGTTGTGTGGTGGCATGTTAGTAGCCATGCCAACCGCAATACCAGTGGTGCCATTAATCATAAGATTTGGAATATGAGCAGGTAAAACAACAGGTTCAATTTCTTCACCATCATAGTTATCAACGAAATCAACAGTATCTTTCTGAATGTCTCTTAACATCTCCATTGAAATCTTTGACATTCTAGCTTCAGTATAACGTTGAGCCGCAGCCCCATCACCATCAATTGAGCCAAAGTTTCCATGGCCATCAACCAATGGATAGCGATATGAGAATGGCTGAGCCATTCTTACCATGGCTTCATAAATTGAGGAATCTCCATGAGGGTGATATTTACCCATGACTTCACCAACAATACGTGCTGATTTTTTGTGTGGAGTATTAGCGTAGTTGCCAAGATTATTCATACCGTATAAGATTCTTCTTTGAACAGGTTTCAAACCGTCCTTTGAATCTGGTAAAGCTCTTTGAACAATAACGCTCATCGCATAATCTAGAAAAGAGTCTTTAACTTCGCCTGTAATGTTTACAAACTCAATCTTGTCATAGCCTTGTTTTCTTTTTTCATCCATCTTAGCTACCTCCTATAAGTCTAGATTCTTAACGAAATGAGCATTTTCAACAATGTAATTCTTACGTGGTTCAACTTCGTCACCCATTAACATTGAGAAGATTCTATCTGCTTCAATTGCGTTATCAACATTAACTTGTTTTAGAATACGATTCTCTGGATCCATTGTTGTTTCCCATAATTGATCAGGGTCCATTTCACCTAAACCTTTATATCTCTGTAGAGATACCTTATCTCCGATTTCGGCTTTGATTTGTTCAAGTTCATCATCAGTGTATGCGTATCTGATGGTATTTCCTCTTTGAACCCTGTATAGAGGTGGTTGAGCAATATAAACATAGCCACCCTCAAGTACAGGTTTAAAGAAGCGATAGAAGAATGTCAGAAGTAGGATTCGGATGTGAGATCCATCAACGTCCGCATCTGTCATAATAACAATCTTGTGATATCTTAGTTTGCTTAAATCCATTTCTTCACCAATGCCACAACCGAAAGCTGTAATCATTGAACGAATTTCATTATTATCTAGGATTTGATGCAATCTAGCTTTTTCAACATTTAATATTTTACCTCTTAAAGGAAGAATGGCTTGGTATTTGTTATCACGGCCTTGCTTAGCACTACCACCAGCTGAATCACCCTCAACTATATAAATCTCACATAATTCAGGATTTTTGCTTGAACAGTCAGCTAACTTTGTTGGCATGTTTGTGAATTCCAGCCCGTTTTTCTTTCTTTCGTTTTCTCTAGCTCTCTTTGCTGCTAATCTAGCATTAGATGCTACTACAGCTTTTTCTACAATCATTTTTCCTTCGTTTGGATTTTCCATTAGGAAACGATCTAATTGTTCAGAGAAAATAGAAGAAACAATTCTTCTTACTTCACTATTTCCAAGCTTGGTTTTCGTTTGTCCTTCATATTGAGGATCAGGATGTTTAACTGAGATGATTGCTGTGATGCCTTCTCTAACATCATCACCTTGAAGTAATTCAGAATCTTTCTTAATCAGATTTCTATCTTTTGCATAGTTATTAATAACCCTAGTCAAAGAATTTCTAAAGCCTTCTTCGTGAGTTCCGCCTTCTTGAGTGTTAACGTTGTTACAGAAAGAATAGATATTTGGTGTATATCCATCATTGTATTGAAGGGCAATCTCAACTTGAATATCTCCCTCATTACCTTTTACATATACAGGGTTTTCGAACATAACATTTTTGTCTTTATTCAAGAACTTAACATACTCAGAAATACCGCCCTCATATTCAAACTCAACAGTAACAGGCTCTTCACCTCTGTCATCAGTAAATTCAATTGTTAAAAATGGATTTAAAAAGGCTAATTCCTGCAAACGGTTATATAAGGTTTCATAATCATAAACAGTGGTTTCAGTAAAAATGATAGGATCAGCTTTAAACTTAACAGTTGTACCATGTTCATGTTCTGAACATTTGCCAATCTCTTTCAATGGTTCAGTAGCTTGGCCACCATTCTCAAATCTAATAAAGTAAACCTTACCATTAATCTTAACGGTTACCTCTAGCCATTCACTTAAAGCATTAACTACTGAAGCACCTACACCATGTAGACCTCCAGAAACTTTATAGGCTCCGCCACCAAATTTACCACCTGCATGCAATACGGTAAAAATTGTTTCTACAGTTGATATACCTGTTTTCTCATGAATTCCCACTGGCATACCACGTCCATTATCAGTAATTTCAATAATGTCACCTTTCAAAACCTTTACAATAACCCTGTCTGCATATCCAGCTAAAGCTTC
This sequence comes from uncultured Erysipelotrichaceae bacterium, assembly GCA_902795525.1. GTDB lineage: Bacteria > Bacillota_I > Bacilli_A > Erysipelotrichales > Erysipelotrichaceae > RUG521. The sequence continues at coordinate 7,156 of CADBLN010000022.1, forward strand.
ATCAATTGCGTTATCAACAATTTCCCAAACGAGGTGATGTAAACCTCTGGAGGAAGTTGTCGCAATATACATGCCTGGTCTTTTTCTGACCGCTTCTAAGCCTTCTAATACCTGAATATCATCGGAAGTATATGAGTATTCATCTCTATTTGTCATGCTCTATCATTCCTTTCTGCACCTTTACTACATTTACTTTATGATTGGTTGGAAGATTTAATTCACTTAAATCTGTAGTTGTAATAATTGTTTGAATATTACTTGGTAATATTTCCAAAAGATTATGTCTTCTTGTTTGGTCTAATTCAGAGAAAACATCGTCTAACAAAAGAACAGGATAATCGTTTTTAACATCATAAATATTTTCAACTGTTGATAATTTTAATGCTAACAACACCATTCTTTTTTGCCCTTGTGAACAAAACTTGCTTACTTCTTTGCCATCTAAGTAGAAAATATAATCTTCACGATGAATTCCAGTAGAAGTTTGTTTAAGGAAAATATCTCTCTCAAGGTTGTTTTGATACGTTTGTTGAAGTTCCTTTAGCATTAATTCTTTATCTTCTCTATCACTAGTGATAGATTGATATCTCATTTCAATTTGATGTGATTCTCCAGAAATGAGGTTGTAATAACGAGATAAATGCTTATTCAAATCGTTCACAAAACTATCTCTTGTTTGAATTATTTCAATTTGTGGTTCAAATAACATTTCGGTATATGTTTCCAACATCACATTATCTATTTGTGACTTAAGATAGGTGTTTCTTTCTTTCAAAAGTTTCAAATAGTTGCTTAAGGAAAACATGTAGGTAGGGGAGAGTTTGCCCAGTTCTATATCAATAAGTTTTCTCCTAAACCTTGGGGAGTTATCAAACAAGTCCATATTACTTGGTGAAAATAATACAGCGTTTGCCCGGCCAATAAACTGACTGTTCTTCTTAAGTGGAATGTTATTAACTGCAAGAGTTTTTCCTGTCTTGTGAATTACAACACTCAGTTTTTCCTTATTGACTTGGCTTTCGAGTATTCCTTCAACGCTTGCGAATTCATTGTCAAATTTAATTAATTCCCGATCATCATCATTACGATGACTTCTTGTTGTTGATAACAAGTAAATCGACTCAAGTAAATTTGTTTTACCTGCCGCATTATCACCAACTATGACATTTGTTGATGGGCTTAATAGAATTGTTTCATTGCTGTAGTTACGATAGTTTCTCAACTGCAATGATTTTAAATACATTAATTCGTGACCTCGTAAACCTTATTTTGGATTTGAACTTTATCACCTGGATAAATCTTTCTGCCACGGCGATTTTCACTCTCACCATTAACCTTAATTTTTAATTTCTTAACGGCGATTTTTGCTTCTCCACCAGTGGAAACCCAATCTAAAAGTTTAAGTAATTGTTGAAGTTCGATATATTCTGTTTTAATCTTTACTTCCATGCTTCTCTCCTAACCTAGAAAACCTATAATATTATAACATAAAATATATAAAATACGTAATTAAAACTAATATAAGAGAAAAACACTTAATCTGATAATAAAATACCTGTTTTATGAAAAGTTGCTTAAACGCCTTAAAAACACTTCCTGGTCAAAATGTTTCTTATTGATTTACAAAAAAACTATCTCTGCACAGAGATAGTTTCGTATTGAAAATCCTATATTTGTTTAGCTAAATTAGTTTAAATAATTAACCTTCTAATGACAAAAACTGTAGATAATAAACTAATTAAAAAGCTACCAAACCAGATGAATAGGTTTGCGCTATCACCAGTCTTAACAGGTTGAAATTTCTCATCTGCAACTTTGATTTGAACAGGATTAATCTTAGCCTCCTCAATATTTTCACTGACATTTATTTCAAACTTTTTTGTACTAACTTCATAACCTTCTGGTGCTTTTGTTTCCATTAGATAATAACCTGTATCTGGATAATTTAATTCAAAGCTTGTAGTTCCATCCTCTTTAGTTTTCTTAATTGCTAAATCACCATAAATATCTCTTGCGATTGAACCATCCAAATTAAATATTGTAAATTCACAATTCTCCAAAGTTTTCGTTTCATCTTCAAAATCGACTTTAGTAACAGCTACAGCACACTTCAATTCTGGAAATATTAGTGTTTGTTTTGTATCTTCGAGATCAAAATGCTGGTATAAAGATTTATTGTCATGAAACAATTCCTCAAAAATTACAATTGTCTTGTTTAAGACAACTTTCGCATCTTCTTCAAATTCTATCTCTATTTGGCCATTAGATTTTTCAGGAGTGAATTTAGTTTCCAATGTTATTGTTTGATTGTTTAAATCACAGATTTCTTTTTTTGTGTTCTTGTCAATTAGAGTTGTTTTTATGCTGTACTCATGTCCAGGTTTTAAGTTTTCATATTCAACTACATCAATTAATCTAAAAGTTGCGTTAATACTGCCTTGATGACCATTATCTATTTCAGAGTATGAAGCATTTGTTTTTAAAGAAAACTCTTGTGCTTTATTCGTATGCTCTTTTACAGTTCTAATATCAACATTAAAGCTTTCAACTAATTCTATTTCATGAATAATTTCATCAACACTCCACATGAAAGATGTTTCTAACTCTTTTAAGTAATAAGTACCAGGCTTCATTACAAGTACATCGCTATACTTGTTTTCTTTAATTGTAATGATGCACTCATTATCCTCTATGTCTTTTGCCAAGTTTTTGCATTCCTTATCTATATATAAGCCATACTTACTGCCAATTATTGAATTATCATTTTCTAATTCAGGATCATCAGTAGTTTTATGTATTTGGAAATAAGCTTTTTTATATTCCAATAATTCATAACCTTTTTCAGTTTCATATGTGAGTTGTTGGGTTTTATCACCATTCCACAATATGGGATCACCATCATCCTTTACTTCAATGATCATTTTGTTAGATTTGATATATCCATCAGGTACTTTTGTCTCTTCAATCAAATAGTTTCCAATTAACAGAACATATCTTCCTTCACAATCTTTAAACAAGCTATCACCAGAAACCAAATACTCATCCTTAATCTTTAACTGCCCATTTTCATCAGTTTTAAGAATCCACTTGGTGATTGGTGGATTGGTTAACTCATCAGCAAAATATGTGATTGTAAATTCAACATCAGACAAGTATTCATTTCTTGTATTAAACTTCGTTAGTAAAGTTTCTAGACTGGAAAAAAGGGGATAGGTCTTAACTTCAATGTTTTTAACATCTTTTTCAGATGAACCAATGGCACTTGAATACACGGCTTGTACAGGCTTTCCATATGAGTAGTTATCACTATCATTATTCCAGCGATACACATAAAAGTTTTTTGGTGCTTCTGGAGCTGAATTAACAAAAGACCAAAAGGCGTTGAAACCTTGAACTTTTTGGCGGTCACTCATTACGCCAGGACGATTAAAAGCCTTTGATATCGCTTCATGAGTTATGTAATAGGCAAGAAGTTTAGAGCCAGATTCATTGGTATTAAAATAAGTGGAACCATCTCTGCTTGATGCTGGTGATCGATAGTTTGAAAAACCACTCCACATTTTTGGACCATTATATCCATAGTACATTATCTTATAAACCAATTCATTAATATCTGAATTTCTAGGCAATAAGGACCAATCTTTTGTGGATACCAGCCTTTCTCCCCAATAACCGCCTCTGCTTGGTACTTCAATTTCCTTGGGAGCAGCATATCCGGAATCACCACATAAAATCGCTCCAGTACCAAAATCTGTTTTCCACATCATTAGTTCATTACGATCAAATACTTCTCCACTACCATCATAGCCATAAAGATACGTAACATTATTAATGCTTACATTGTTTGGAGGAATTGGAGCTTTTGACAGTGTTAGCTTTTTATCTTCAATGTTCTTATATCCTTTAAATCCTGTTGTTTGTTTAATGACGTATGTGTCATCATCCAAAAACATAATTGTATTTCCATTAATGTCATTAACATGACCTATTCCATTTTCATCAATAAAAAACTTTCCAACATCTTCATTCTTTGAATTGAATACTGTAAAAATGCTGTTTTTAACAGAATAAACATTTTCACCAGCAATTTCTAATAGTTTACTATTGGAATTATCCAATTCAATTTTTAATGTAAGTTCATTTAATTGTTCTTCTGCTCTAACTGTAAAATTAGTATTTTGAAATATTATTAAGAACGTGAAAAGTAATAAAAAAAGTTTTCTCATAAGTAGTCCCTCCTACTATATAATTGAGAAAACTCTGTATAATTCCTCAAAAATTGTTTTTTAAATTATTAAGCGTATGTTCTAATTGGTAAAACTAATTGAATTACATCATTATTGTCAACAGCAGTTAATACGAATGGTTTCATTTCGCCGCCAAAACAAATTTTAATTTGGAAAGCATTTAACGCCCTAACTGCATCATAAACGTATGAGCCTTTAAATGAAATGCTTAAGTTTTCACCTTCATAACTAATTGGATAAATCTTTTCCACAGATTCAACTTCCAAAGATTTACTTGTGACAATTACTTCATTAGAACTTAAATCACATTTAACAATTGATACACCATCATTTTTAATAAAACTAGCACGATCAATTGCATTCAAAATGCTTTTAGCATCAACGACTAATTCATAATTGAAAGATGTTGGAATTAATTTTGTTGTTTCTGGATAAACACCATCAATTAATCTTGTCTGAATAATTGTATTATCCAAGTCAAATAAAATCTTTTTATCTGAAACAGCTACTTCTATTTCCTTATCACCAGCAACTATCCTAGCAACTTCATTAAGTGTTTTTGATGGTACAGTAATGTTAAAATTATGTTCTTCATCCATATAAACAGTTTTTTGTGCCAAACGATAACTATCAGTAGCAACACAAACTAATTTATTACCTTCATGATTCATATTAACACCTGTTAAAACAGGCCTTGTTTCCTTATCACTAGTAGCAAAACATGTCTGATTAACAATTTCTTTTAATAAATCAGCTTTTATAATGAATTTTTCTTCTGGCTTACTAAAGTCTAATAGAGGATAATTATCACTATTAATGCCATTTAATTCAAAATTAACTTGATCACCACTAATCTTTAATAACAATCCATCAACTGTTTCAATTTCAATGATGTCAGAATCAATTTTTCTAATCATATCCAATATGTATTTTGAATCTAAGATAATATCTCCAGTTTCTTCAATCACTAGATTATTATCATCTGTTTTTTCTATGATTGATTGAATTGAAATATCCATATCAGAAGCAGTTAATAATAATTTATCGTTTTTAACATTTAGCTTAATACCTTGTAATGCTGGTAATGGTGAGTTTAAAGATATTGCTCTTGAAACTATCGATAAACTATCAAGAAAATCTTTTTTTGAAATTTTAAAATACATTTTTTTGCCTCCTAATTAATTTAGTTAAATGAGTAATTATAATTATTAGATTTGTGGATAATGTGGATAACTATAATTAAGCCTTTATTTAACAATCATTTTAACATTTTTAGTGGTGTTTTTAAATAGTTAACAAAGGTGTCATCTTGTTAATAAGTCATGTTCAATTTCACTTATTACCTTGCGATATGACTCATTACTTTTTAATAACTTACTTATTTTTTCGCATCCAGACAAGACAGTTGAATGATCTCTGCCACCTAATTCTTTTCCAATCTTATCATATGAGGTATCAACGATGTGTTTGTAACATAAATACATAACAATATGTCTGGCATTTGCGATGTTTTTAGTTCTTGATTTACCACATATTTGATTTTTGGTTATTCCATAATAATCACTAACTACATTAATCACATCTTTAATTTGTAATTCAGTTTGTTTCTTATGAGTTGTGACATGACCCTTAAATGCCTCTAAGGCAAGATTCATATCAATTGTCTCTTTATCGTTATAATTAATTGAATAGAATAATAGTCTGTTTAAAGATCCTTCTAAACTTCTAACGTCATTAGCAAAGTTAGTAGCAAGATAAGACAAAACCTCAGGTTCAATCGAATTTGGGCTGATGTTATGAGTATTGATTTTTAACTTTAATATTTCCAAAGCTGTATCAAATTCAGGAGTTGTAATTGTGACAGATAATCCTTGAGTAAAACGAGAAATTAATCTTTCTTCAATATCCTTAATTTGAGAAGGTAATCTATCAGAAGTTAAAATAATCTGCTTACGATTGTTAAAAAGTTCATTATAAATATCAAAAAATACATCATTTGATGTTTTCTTTCCAGAAAGAGTTTGAACATCATCCATTAATAAAACATCTAGAGAGTTTAATTGATTCTTCAACAAATCAATCGACTTATTTTTACTAGCTTGATACACTTGATTAACAAAATTATTACTGGAAATATATAAAACTTTTTTCTCAGGTGACTTGTCTTTAATGTAGTTTCCAACAGCACATAGTAAATGAGTTTTTCCTAAACCTGAATCACCATAAATAAATAAAGGATTATAGATGTTCCTGCCAGGATTAGTCGCAACTGCTAAAGCAGCTGAATATGCTTCCTTGTTTGAAGGACCATGAATAAAATTTTCAAAAGTATATTCAGGCATTACATTGTTGGTAAACTCTTCAACGCTGTTTTTCTTATTCTTTATTTCATCTTCTTTTACTTTATAATAATCATCTTCGAAAACAATTCGACATCTTATATCTCTATTGATGACTTTCTGTAAAGAACTATTTATTAAGTTTAAATGCTCATTATCATTAAGTACAAGTGTGTGAAATTGATACTTTGTTAGCACAACAGCCTCACGATCGGTTAATTCAACAAGACTGGTATCGTCAAAAAACTCTTTATAAACGACACTTTTATCATCGTCACTAAGAGTTTTTTCAATTAGTTTTTTAGTATTCAACCAAATTGATTCTAGAGTATCCATAGTATTAACACTTTCTATTAAGGTTTGTAGGTATATTTTGAGTCAAAAAAAGACAAATGTAAATTGAGATTTTTTGATTCCACAAATTATCCACAATCACAAGCAATGAATTAATGAGTAAGAACAAAAGATATTTGAGTTTTCCACAGTTATCAACAAAATTAATATTTGTGTGGAATGTTGAAAAAAGAATGTGGACAATTATTTTCTGTGGAAAAGTTGGAAATTTGTAATTGTCAACGAAGTTTTTCCACAATTTAGAATTGTTGTATAGTCCCTTATTTAAAGGCGTTTAAAGTAGTTTAAATCAGTTTTCCACATACGTTTGAAAATTAACTATTAACATGTGGGTATTGCCAATATTATTTTATATATGTTAAAATAAAGTACAAGTTTTCCACATATAAATCTTCAAGGTAACTGTGGATAATTGTCAAGGTGGATAAAATATTGAATAAGAAATTATTTATATCAGTTTTGACCGCCCTACTTCTGCTTAGTAATGTAAGCAGTCTTTTTGTTGTTAAAGCTGATGAAATAGTTTATGAAGAAAAGAAAGTCGGAATTGTCAATGACGACTATATCAATGTAAGAAGTGGTCCAGGTGTTAATAATTCAGCTTTAAAAATTGGAGATGACTATGTTTATCTTTTCAAGGGAGATGAAGTTTCCATTATTGGAGAAGATAAAGATAGTGATGGTCGACTTTGGTATAGGGTCGAATTTAATTATAAGGGCACTGATTATACTAGATGGGTTATTTCTTTGTATGTGGATATAAAGGATAACGAAACGAATAATGATGATGATGGAGAAACAACAGGGGGAGA
>CADBLN010000023.1 GCA_902795525.1 uncultured Erysipelotrichaceae bacterium
CCTGTCTTCATCTTGGATAAGTTAACATTTGTAACTCCAACTTTTTCTGACAATTCTTTTAAACTTATTTTACGATCGGCCATTACACGATCTAATCTCAATATGATTTGTCCCATGATTTTCTCCTATAGAGTTTCATCCGACTCTCTTTGTAACTCTTGTCCATATTCAAATACATATGATAATAAATATAGAATAAATGCAATAAACATAAAAGTTAAACTAAATGTATAATTAACAGTAATTTTATTTACAATGCCTTCTTTAAATAAATCTGTAAGATTAACATACTTTTGAACAAGCATTGTTTCTGTTACATATTCAGCAACTTGTGATACTAAACCACCCCAGAAGACTAATGTACCTAATTTTCTAATGCTGGTAGATACTTTTTCATCAAATGGTCTTCCTTCTTTCATTGGTGATAAAATACTCTTCACAATTCTAAATCCATAATATGTAACTGCAACTATTAATGCTGCTGCAAGTAATCCGACTGCGATTCTCCAAACTTGAATTTGTTGATTTGGAAGTGATCTTTCGTTTAATTCAAGAGCTATATTTCCCAATGTTAAGGTTGTAGATTGGCTCATATAAGAATCTTTTGGTACAAAGAATAACGCTACTATTCCAATTAGAATTAATGCAATTCCTACTAATAGTATTTTCTCTAATACATTTACAATTGAATACATCCTATTTGCACTACTGATAATCTTTTCTTTATTCATCCTTTTTCCTCCATTTATCAATTTCATCAATTAATTAATGTTTATCGATAATTTCATTATACATTACGATAATTGTTTGTCAACAAAAAATTATCGTTTTTCGATAAATTAAAGAAAACCATGGTGCTTGTCATAACTTTTGCTTCTTGAGAATACAAATGAGCTTTTTGCTTTCCTTGCCAGTTTTGACATGCTTACTTCTGTTTTGAATAGAAAAAGAAGATTGCTCTTCTTTGTAAGTATATTTAGCATGATAATTTTTATTTACCTTTTCACAGTCTTTTTGCCGGTTATGGGCCTTTTCAGATATTTTAATTAGGTTTTGCTTGTTATATTTAGTAACCTAAAAATAAAGACAAAAGATGACAAATGGTATAAAATGTTAATAAGAGATCATTTTTAACAAAAGGAGGATAATATGGGAAAATTCGTTGTTAAAAAGACAAATACAGGCGAAACATTTAGATTAGTAGCTGGTAATGGTGAGGTTATTGGTGTATCAGAAGTTTATTCTTCACATAGTGGTCTAACTAATGGTATTGAAAGCGTTAGAAAGAACGCAGTAGTTGCTGAAGTTGAAGATCAGACTGTTGAAGGCTATGAACAAGTTAAGAACCCTAAATTTGAAATTTATACAGACAAGGCTGGTGAATTTAGATTTAGACTGAAAGCTGGTAATGGTGAAACCATTTTAGCAAGTGAAGGATATAGCCAAAAAGCAGGCTGCAAGAACGGCATTGAAAGTGTTCGCAAAAATGCTCCTGATGCAGAAGTAACAGATTACGAATAATAGAGATAAAGAATTAGCACGTTGGTGTGCTAATTCTTTTTTATTGCATTTTTATTGTTTTAGTTAATTGCTTTTCTTATAATGAAGGTGGAAATAAAGGAGCTGATAATATGAGTGAAGCTTTAAACATAATAAAAGACAAAACCTTGACATATCGTCAAGAATTGATTGCCTTAGCACGTTTGGGTGAAAGCACAGATGATTCTTTAAGATACAGTGATGAATACTACCAAGCCAAAGCTAAAGGTGCTTTATGTGACTTAAATGAAGGTGTAATGCCATATAGACCAAGATACATTTGTCCTGACTATAAAGTATTATTTGAAAAGGGCAGTGCATTCTTAGAACTAGATCCGCCAAAGGATTTGCTTGAAGCAGTTAACGCTTTGGAAATTATGTATGCTCATGTACCTTCAATCACAACTTATCCAGTTTATTTAGGTGATTTGGATAAATTGTTAGAACCATTTGTTTTAAAAGAAGATAGAGCATATGCTAAAAAAATCTTGAGACTATTCTTGTTGCATATTGATAAGGTCTTAACTGATTCATTTGTTCATGCTGACATTGGACCTGAAGATAGTGTAACAGCACGCATTCTTTTAGAATTAACAGAAGAAATGCAATTAGCAGTACCAAATCTAACCTTAAGGTACGATCCAGAAATTACTTCAGATGATTTTGCGATGGCTTGTGTTAAGTGCATGTTAAAAACTTCAAAACCATCTTTCGCAAATCACAAGATGTTTGTGGAGGAATGGGGTCCAGATTATGCAATCGCATCTTGCTACAATGGCTTGAAAATTGCTGGTGGTGGCTTTACTTTACCAAGAATGAGGCTTTATGAGTGCAGTTTGGATGCTACATCTCCTGAAGATTTCGTCAACAATGTTTTGCCAAAATATGTTGATTTGCAATTAGAATACATGGATAAGAGAGTTAAGTTTATTGTTGAAGAATCAACATTCTTTACTGATAACTTCTTGTCAACAGAAGGCTTTGTTAAGCAGGAAAACTTTATTGGAATGTTTGGCTTAGTCGGGTTAGCAGAATGCTGCAATCACTTATTGGGAATTGAAGATAAGAAAAAGGGCTTTGGCTTAAATAAAGAAGCAACTGAATTAGGCATTAAGATTATGGATGCCATTGAAAAACAAGTTTCTGAACACGTAGCTCCATATTGTGATGCGTTTGGTCATCGTTACAAGCTACATGCTCAAGTAGGCATTAATACTGATGGCATGGATGATTCACCAGGAACAAGAATCCCTATTTTTGCTGAACCAAGTATTTTAGAACAATTAGAAGTTAATGAAAAATTCCATAAATACTTCCCAACAGGAACTGGCGATATCTTCAAGTTTGAAGAGACTTATGAAAAAACTCCTGAAGCAATCTTACCAATTATCAAAGGCTCCTTAGCAAATGGTTTAAGATACTTCAGCGGTTATTTGGAAAACTGTGATGTAGTCAGGGTAACTGGTTATTTAGTAAAAAAATCAGAAATTGAAAAACTACGCCAAAACAAGCAGTCATTGAATAATGTAACTGTCTTTGGTCAAGGAGCGCAAGATGGCGGGCACGCTTTAGATCGAAGGGTTCAAAAAGCAGATGACATTATTAGCTCCAGTAAATAAAATAATTCCATTTTCAAATGTAGATGGACCATCAAATAGAACAGCAATCTTTTTCCAAGGTTGTTGTTTTAACTGTTTGTTTTGTCATAATCCTGAAACAATAAATATGTGTATTAGTTGTGGTGATTGTGTCAAAACTTGTCCAGTCCAGGCCTTAAGCTTTAATGAACAGGGTAAAGTAGTATGGGACAGTAATAAATGTGTTCAATGTGACACTTGCATAAAAACATGTCAACACAATTCTTCGCCAAAGATTAAGTGGATGAGTGTTGATGAAGTAGTCCAGGAGGTTAAAAGAACTGCTCCATATATTGAAGGCATAACTACTTCAGGTGGAGAATGCACTTTATGGAATGATTTTTTGATTGAGCTTTACAAAGAGGTTAAACTGTTAGGAAAGACCTGTCTGATTGATTCAAATGGTTCCTTCGATTTTGAAAAAGATCCAAGGATATTGGAAGTCAGTGATGGTGTTATGTTGGATGTTAAGGCTGTTGGTGAAAAGTGGAATAATTACCTAATTGGCTATGACAGAACAATGATATTAAAGAATTTGGAATACTTATTAAAGGTAGATAAATTGTATGAAGTAAGAACAATCATCTTTCCAAATAGAGATAAAGAGAATGAGAAAACAGTGAGATATGTTTCAAACATTATTAAAGACAAGTGTTTTTACAAGATTATTCGTTATCGTCCATTTGGAGTAAGAGAAGAGTATCAAGAAGCATTGGGCGATTTTACAACAGATGAGGATTATGCTCAAAAATATGTTGAATTAGCTCACAGCCTAGGGGCAACAAAAGCATATATTATTTAGAAGAGGTAGTATGAAATTTAGAGAATTTGAATATAAAAGACCTGATTATCAACAAATAAAAAAACAGTTTGATGAGTTATTGGATGAATTAGAAAAAACAACAAATGCTGAAGATTTTTATGAAGTGTTTAAAGAATTAGAGGCAATTAATGAAGAGATTAATTGTATGAGTACGTTGAGCTACATTAGACACTCCATTAACACAAAAGATGAATTCTATGACCAAGAAAACGATTATTGGGATGAATATCAACCACTTTATGAATTGCTTAATAATCGCTTCTCATTGATTTGTTTAAATTGCAGTTTTAAGGAAGACTTGTATAAGTACATTCCGAAAATATATTTCCAATTGGAAGAATACGCAGTTAAATCTTTTGATGAAAAGATTGTCCCTCTTTTACAAGAGGAAAATAAGTTAACCAGTGAATATGCCAAATTGAAAGCTGGAGCTCAAATTGAACTTGATGGTAAGATTTATAACTTATCTACCATTCAACCATTACAAGAATCAAAAGATAGAGCGACAAGAAAAAAAGCATATGAAGCAAAGTGGGCTTTCTTTGAAAAACATGAGGCAGATTTTGACCGTATCTATGATGAGTTAGTAAAACTGAGAACTAGAATGGCTCATGAATTAGGTTTCAACAGTTATACTGAACTAGCTTACTATAAGATGTATAGATTAGATTATAATGCTGAAATGGTAGCCAACTATCGTAAGCAAATACTGGAAGACTTGGTTCCTAGTGCTAACAAGTTATATGAAAGACAAAAGAAGAGATTAGGTGTTGATAGCATTGCTTATTATGATGAAGCCATGGAGTTTTTATCAGGCAATCCAACACCAAAGGGTAGCTATGAAGAATTAATTGCCGCAGCTAGAACCATGTATCATGAAATGAGTCCTGAAACCAAGGAGTTCATCGATACTTTAATAGAGGGTGAACTATGGGATTTAAAATCTAAAGATGGCAAGGAGATGGGAGGTTATTGCTCTTCCATACCTAAATATAATGTGCCATTTATTTTTGCTAATTTTAATGGGACTAGTGGAGATGTAGATGTTTTAACTCATGAAGCTGGACATGCTTTCCAATACTATCGTTCAAGAAACATTGAAATCAGCTCACTTCAATGGCCAACAATGGAATCAGCAGAAATACATTCAATGAGCATGGAATTTAATGCTTGGCCTTGGATGAATCTATTCTTTAAAGAGGACGAGGCAAAGTATAAGTTCTTACATTTGAGTAGTGCTGTTAAATTTTTACCATATGGAGTTCTTGTAGACCATTACCAACATGAAGTGTATGATCATCCTGATTGGAGCCCTGAAGAAAGAAAAGTTTGTTGGAGAGAACTTGAAAAACAATATGAACCATTCAAAGATTATAGTGAGTGTCCGATATTGGAGAGAGGCTGTTGGTGGTACCAACAAGGTCATATCTTCGAAGACCCATTCTACTATATTGATTATACGCTAGCGCAAATATGTGCTCTGCAATTTTGGGTAAGACACCAACAAGAAGACCCAGATACCTGGAAAGACTATTTGCACCTATGTTCTCTTGGTGGCACAATGACCTTTACCAACTTAGTTAAGGAAGCCAATTTAAAAGTACCATTTGATGATGGTTGTGTTAAATGGGTGGTAGATGAAGTTGATTCATACTTAGAAGCTGTTAATGATGAGGTTTTGTAATAAGTTTTGATTGACAACAATTATTAATATAAATAAAATAATAATTGGCACTTTTAATGTAGCCCCGGAAACTACATTTTAAGGAGGACTAAATTTATGCGTCAAACAACGATGCTAAAACCAGCAGAAGTAGAACGTACTTGGTATGTTGTTGATGGAGACGGCTTGACACTAGGACGCTTATCAACCGTAGTGGCAGCAATCTTAAAGGGCAAGAACAAACCAACGTACACACCTAATGTTGATTGTGGAGATTATGTAATTATTATCAACGCTGATAAAATTCAGGTTACTGGTAATAAGCTAGATAATACTTTCTACTATCATCATTCACAATACCCAGGAGGCTTGCGTAAAAGAAGCATGCGTACGATGAAAAATGAGTACACAGTGGAATGGGTAGAAAAAGCTGTATATGGTATGTTACCTCACAATAAGTTAGGTGATGTACAACGTAAACACTTGTTTGTTTATAAGGGTAGTGAACACCCACATGCAGCTCAAAAGCCAGTTGAGCTTAAGATTGAAGACTAGGAGGAACGGTATAAATGGCAACTAGAAAAAAAGAAGTAGTTAGATACCTTGGTACCGGTCGTCGTAAGAGTTCAGTCGCTAGAGTTTATTTAACAGCTGGTAAAGGAGCTATTACTGTTAACGGTAAGACATTGGAAGAGTATCTACCATTAGAAACATTAAGAATGGTCGTAAGAGCACCATTAGAAGCTACTGGAACAGTAGGCCAATTTGATGTTAACATCAATGTCTATGGTGGTGGCCACGCTGGACAAGCAGGTGCAATGAGACATGGTATTTCAAGAGCACTATGTAATGTTGTTGAAGACTATCGTCCAGTATTAAAGTCAGCTGGATTCTTGACAAGAGATTCCCGCGCTAAAGAACGTAAGAAATATGGATTGAAGAAAGCTAGAAAGGCTCCTCAATTCTCAAAACGTTAGAATTCTTATTGGAATTCAAAACCAATTTCAACGTTACAAGGAACTCGCTTTATGCGAGTTTTTTTGTGCCTTTATTATGTTGACAAGCTCTCTTTAAAAATGTTATATTAATTAAGCCTTAAAAAATGGTCCGTTGGAGAAGAGGTTTAACTCACATGCCTTTCACGCATGCACTCACGGGTTCGAATCCCGTACGGGCTACCATTGAGAATTAACACCGTAAGGTGTTTTTTTATTATAAATAATTGAATAAACTAGATCGTAGAACTGATGCCAAGAAGTTAGTTAGCTTTTATATTAGAGTTTGGGCTGTAATAGAATGTTGCTGTATGGCTACTAAGGTTTGGGATACAATGCAATGGAGTTTCGCTACTAGAAACAAATAAACATTGAGTTTATAATAACATTGTTAGATAGGGTGATAGAGATGCCTGTAAACACGGTAATAAGTGCGAATTATGATAGATTGACAAGGTCAGAAAAGAAAGCAGCTGACTATATTGTCGAGAACTTTTCTAATGTTGTTTATTCAACCCTCAGCAAGCTTTCAAAGGACATAGGTGTAGGGGAAGCTACGATTGTTCGTTTTGTGGAAAAGTGTGGCTATCATAACTTCCAAAGTTTTAAGTATGAAATGATTAAAGACTTTGAGCATATCAAGGAAAATAATACAGATGGTGATTTTGCTGACGCCTTATTTAATGCAGTACAGAGAGAAATAACGAGTACAAACTATTTGTTAGACAGGGAAGTGTTAGCTAAGGCCACTGAGATGATAAAAAAAGCCAAGAACATATACTTTTTAGGCATTGGTCACTCGGGCATAATTGCTGAGTTTGGAGCTTATCGTTTCATGCGTTTGGGCAAGAAGGCTCAGGCGGTAAGTGATGCTCACTTCCAGTCAATCATTGCGGCTATTTCTAATGAGACAGACATAGTAATAGCCATCTCCATGTCTGGTAATTCACCTGAGTTATTAAAACCTTTATCTGTGGTTAATAATAGAGGTATCCAGATAATAGGTATTACCGCATGTAACCACACTCCACTGGAAAAGCTATCAACATATACTTTAATTGCCAGTGGGGGCAAGAAGGACATGAGATATAAAACTACCGGTACTGATTCAATCACAACTTTAGTTAACGAATTACTAATCATAGATATATTGTTGGAGTCATACATAAATACTGATAGGGAAGAGATTTTGGCAAACAGTGCAATAATGACCAGTAATCTACAAGATACAAGAGATTATTAAAAGGGGAAATATATGGAAAAGAGAGTCTTTATTAAGATGGATGATTATTACATTCCAGGAATTTTTTGCGTTGCTGAAAAGCGAGAAAAAAAGTCTCCGGCAGTAATATTGTGCCATGGTTTTTTGTCTTATAAGGAAGGCGATGGTTTTATGTTCAACAAGATGGCTAGTGTCTTGTTGGACCATGGGATAGCTTCCTTAAGAATTGATTTTTGTTCGATGGGCGAAAATAGGAACAATAGACAAGAATATGGAATATTACAAATGCTTAGGGAGGTAGAATGTGCATATAATTGGCTTTTAAAACAAGAAGAAATCGATGAAGATAAAGTAGGTTTGATAGGACACTCATTAGGTGGAAGGGTAGCGGCTTTAAGTTCATCTTTAAACCCTTGTTGCATTGTCAGTTTAAATGGAGCCTTACAAAACAAAATGAGCAGTATGAAAAATGTTAATCAGGATGACTTAAACAAGCAAGGCTATACCATAGTACATACTTCTGACAATAGAAGTGAATTATTATATCAAAAGTTCTTCGATGACTTAAAACAAGCTGAAGAAATAAATGCTATTAATAATTATCGAAAACCTTTTTTAATAGTTGTGGGAGAGAAGGATCCGACAGTATTACCAAAGGTAGGTTTAGATTTTTATGATAGCTATGAAAATGAGAAAAAAGATTTGCTGGTTATAAGTGATGCTAACCACACTTTTAATGCGAAAACAGGTGATTATACAAAGACTCTAGAGATGAGTGAAAAAGTGAGTGACTGGCTAGAAAATATTTTTTTCTAGAAACAGTTTACATTTCCATAAACATACGATAATATGTGTTTGTGGAAGATTCCTCCAAAAATGTTGCATGTTTTGGATACTTACTCCAAAGCAGCAAGTAAGTACTGAAATGTGGAGCAAATTATGTGAGGAATCAAGATTATAATCATGCAGAAAGGAGAATTTAAATGATTTCTTTAATTAGAAATGATGACCGTCTGATTCATGGACAGTGCATGACCAGACTGGTCCAGCATTTTAAACTGAATCATATTATCGTGGTAGATGATATGACAGCAACGAATGCTATTTTAAAGATGGTATTTGAAAAATCTGCAATGCCTGGCATGAAGATCGATGTATTTACACATCAGGATTGTGTCCAGCCGATTAAAGAAGCTATGAATGACAATCAGTCCACGATGGTTGTTTTCCGCTTCCCCACAACTGCTAAAGTTCTATTCGATTCAATTCCTGAGTTAGAACCAAAGTCTGTAATGGTTGGACCTTGCCAAATGAGAGATGGCTGTAAAACTGTTCAAAACGGTACTTACTTGTCTGACGAAGAAATTAAGGTGGTTCAGGAATTAGTTGAAGAACGTCACATTGATGTTTACTTCCAGACTATTCCAGATATGCCAAGGTATAGTTGGAGTGATGTCAAAGCTAAACTTTTATAAGAGAAAGGATATTTAGTTATGCAAATTTCATTAATCCAAGCTGTATTAATTGCGCTTCTTGGATACCTAACTTATATTCACGTACCATTTCTTGGCGGTGGATTAGTTGGTTGGTATTGCATTGGACGTCCATTAGTATCTGCCATGTTTATCGGCATTATCTTAGGTAATGTTACTAAGGCAATGGAACTAGGTGTTTACGTTCAATTAATCTTCATCGGCTTAGTTACACCAGGTGGCTCAATTGCCCCTGATATGAACTTGGCTACTTATGTAGCAATCCCATTAGGTGTTGCTGCCAATATGGATGGTGCTGCTACTGGAGCATTGTCTGTGGTTGTTGCCAATGTCGCAAACGTCATGGCTACTCCTTGTTATGCTGCTACAATGATTCCAGTAAACATTCAAAAGAAACTTGTTGCTGATGGAAAATTAGCTCAAGCTGCTGCTGTACCTGTTTGGGGTAATTTCGTAAAATTCTTATTCCGTTTTATCCCTACATTCTTATGTATTTATTTCGGACAAACAGGTATCGATTGGATTGTTACTAACTCACCACAATGGTTAATCGACATAATGACAATCTTCGGTAACCCAATGTGTCTAGTAGGTTTCGCTATACTGTTAAAACTAATGGTAAAGAAACCAACAGATTTGTTATACTTCACATTTGGCTTTGCTTTAGTTGGAGCTTTAGGCTTAGATATGATTACAGTGTTAATCTTTGGATTGGTAATTGCTTTAATTGAATTCAAGGTTGGCAGAGCTGCTAAGAAGGGTGGTGCAATGTAATGACTCAAAAGAATACTAAATTAACTCCAGCTTTAATGAGAAAGTCATATTTAAACTGGATGATGTATAACCTCTCATTGTATCAGCCTGAAACAATGCAGGCACCTGCATTAGTGAAAATGTTTGGGGATATTCGTGAAGATTTATACCCAGGTGATGCAGAAAAGCAGAAAGATTTAATGAACAGACACTTGCCATTCTTTAATACAGAACCTTTCTTAGGCTGTATTATTCCTGGTATAGTACTTGGAATGGAGGCAGAAAAAGCAGCTGGTGAGGATGTACCAGATGATTTGATCACAGCAATTAAGTCAGCCTTGATGGGACCATTTGCTGGAATTGGTGATGCTTTGTTGCCAGGCACTTTCATTCCTATTTTACTGGCAATTGCCTGTGGACTTAGCCAAAACGGGTCTGTTGTTGGGGCTATATTCTACATGGTAGTGTTCTTAGGTGTCATGATACCTGTTACTTACTTCCTGTTTACTAAAGGTTGTGAATTGGGTGCAAATGCTGCAGAATTAGTATTAGGTAATGATATCAAAGATGACATAATCAATGCTTTAAATATTGTCGGTTTAGTAGTAGTTGGCTGTATAGCATGTTCTTATGCTAGATTCCAGATTGGTTTCACTTATGTTAAAGATGGTGTAACACTTGTTGACTTGAACGCTTTAATTAATGGCGTATGGCCAAAACTACCAGTTTACTTAATGGCTATGTTCACTTATTGGTTAATGGCAAAGAAAAACTGGGGAACCATGAAGGTAATCGGCCTATACTTGATTATTGCAATCGTTGGGTATTTCACAGGCTTCTTAGCTCCTTAAGATGAAACAAATAGTTAAGAAACTGATGGGAAAGCTGATTGTTTCTTGCCAGGCATATGAAGATACACCTTTATATGGGGCAGAAAACATGAAGATAATGGCTCAAAGCGCTTTGTTGGGTGGAGCCGAAGCGATTAGAAGTTGCTGGCCACAAGATATAAAAGCAATTAGGAGCCTAGGCGATTTTCCTATCATTGGTCTGAATAAGATAATTGATCCTAATAGAATAGATAATGATTACATCATAATAACACCAACTTTTGAATCTGCTGCTGAAGTAATTGAAGCTGGTTGTGATGTTCTAGCCTTGGATTGCACAATTCGAAAATATCGTGGAAAAGAAGAATTGAAACAATTACTAGTTCAGATAACAACAGCATATCCAAATATAGCCATTATGGCTGACTGTGCCTGTTTAGAGGATGCTATTTATGCTCAAGAAACTGGAATGGTTGATATCATATCAACGACCTTATCTGCATTGTATAAAGAGCTAACTTCTCCAGATGTACAGTTGGTTAAAGACATAAAGCAGCACTGCAGTCTTCCTGTTAACGCTGAAGGGTCAATATGGGAGCTATCTGATTTAAAAGATGTTATTGACGCTGGTGCTGATATGGTTTGTATTGGATCGGCAATAACCAGGCCACACTTAATCGCAGAAAGATTTATCAATTATAATAAAAAGTTGAGGGCTTAGTGATAAGCCCTTAACTTACCGGGAGTGTTTATGGAATTTAGTTACAAGTATACTTTAAATGAAGATGATTATTTACAATATCTAAGGTTTATGGTTTCCACCCAAAAGGGAAATAAAATAAAAGTGTGGTGGATACGTTTAGCTTTACCATTATTGTTATTGTTCACGATCTATTACTTTAATCTTTATAAGATGATAGGTATAGATATTTTAGCTCTGCTATTATCTTGCATATGGATTTTTGTGGTTGCTGACAAAATATATGGTAATTTCTTATTTAAAAGGGTGAATAAGAACTTTGTTAAGAACTTGAATCTTTCATATAAAGAAATAAAGGTATGTTTTAATGATGATGGAATAAGTATTGATGGTAGAAAAATAGATTATGAAAATATGTTTAAGATCGTACCATTAACAGGTGTCTTGTTGTTTTTCCATAATAAAACAGAAGTGTTCATCATTCCTAATAGAATAATAGGGGAAGAAAACATTCATGCACTTATTACTTATGTAGATAAGAAAATGTTAGAAAGCAGAACGATTTCTAACGAAGAAGATTAAATGATTATTAGCCTGCAGAAGCTGGCTTTTCTTTTGATCTTCTATTTTAAAATACATATCAATATGTTCTTTGATGGTTTTATATTTTTCTTACTCATTCATTTGTAATTTACTTTTATTGATCAGTTTATCATCATGTTTTTTTAGAGACATTAACTATATATTATTGTTTAAACACTTTCCTGGAATGGTTATTGAGATGCTAATTATGCAATAAATACAAAAAAATGTAAGCGATTGCAAAAAAGGCTTGCAATCTTTCTCAATATGTGTTGAAATAATACGTTGATTATAAGATAATTCTTATATAAGAAGGAGAGGAACTTATGAAAAAATTATTAGTTGCTTTACTTGCATTACTACTATTAGTAGGATGTTCCAATGGTAAAGCAAAAGAACACAAGCATTTCGAAACTTTACGTATGCAGTTTGTTCCATCAAGACCTGCTGATGAAATCTTAACTGGAACAAGCGAACTAGGCGATTTAATTATTGCTGGAATGAAAGAAAAAGGCTACACAATTGATAATGTTGAAATCACTGTTAGTAGTACTTACGAAGCAGCTGGTGAAGCATTAGCTTCTGGCGCTATTGAAATTGCATGGTTACCAGGTGGTACTTATGCACAATTCTCAATTGATAAAGAGGTTGATGTAGTATTAACAGCTACACGTGATGGCTTGTCAAACGACTCAGAAAATCCTGCAGATTGGAATGGCGAAGCTAACATGACATTACGTAATGGAGATCCTGTAACTTACTATAGAGGCTTGATCTATGCTGGACCATCAGAATATGGTAAGAAATTAGCTGCAAAAGTTAATGCAGGTGAAAAGTTAACTTGGGACGACTTAAACGGCGCTCGTTGGGGCTTCGCTAACGTAACAAGTTCAGCTGGTTACATTTATCCAACAATTTGGTTAATGGAAAACTATGATGGTAAGAAGATTACTGACTTAGCAACAACAACTGAGTTAGGTTATCCTGCAATGTTCCAACAAGGCGCTGCAGAACAAATTGACTGTTGGGTATGCTACGCTGATGGCCGTGATGGCTATTATAACAACGATAAGGGTAGTGACTGGATTAAAGACTGGGGTCGTCCAGATTCAATTTGGAACGAAGTTAACGTAATTGGTGTTACTCCTGGTATCTACAATGATACAGTTGCTGCAACAAATGCTAATGAAAAAGTTGACGCTGATTTCAAAGCTGCATTTGGTGATGTAATTATTGACATCATCAACACTCCTAAGGGAGCTGATATCTTCAAAGTTTACCAACACACAGGTTATCAAAAAGCAAACGATGCAGATTATGAACCTTCACGTAAAGCTTATCAATTAATGTTAGAGAATAGCAAATAATATTAGCTTTGTATAAGGGTGGTTCTCTAGAACCACCCTTTTATTAAAAAGATATGGAGATTAAAAATATGATTGAGTTTAAAGATGTTTCAAAAACTTATCCAAATGGAACTAAAGGTTTACAACATGTAAACTTGAAAATTGAACAAGGCGAGTTCTTAGCAATTATAGGTTTATCAGGCGCAGGTAAATCTACTTTAATTCGTACTATTAATAGAATGATTGATATTACTGATGGTCAATTATTAGTAGATGGTACTGATGTGATGAGTTTAAAGGGGAAAGAATTAAGAAAATTCCGCAGAAAAATAGGTATGATTTTCCAATCATTTAACCTTGTCAATAGATCAACTGTAATTAAGAACGTTTTAACAAGCGATGTACCAGATATGCCATGGTATAAAACGATGTTTGGAATTTATTCACAAGAACAAAAAATACATGCCTTAGAAGCGTTGGATAAGGTGAATATTTTGGAAAAGGCATATAGTAGATGTGATGAATTATCTGGCGGTCAGCAACAACGTGTTGCCCTAGCTAGGACATTAAACCAAAACCCATCTATTATTTTGGCAGATGAGCCTGTTGCATCTTTAGATCCAATCATTGCGGATGTTGTCATGAGCGACTTTGCTCGCATCAACAAAGATTTAAACATTTCAATCTTAATCAACATTCACCACGTTGACTTGGCTTTGAAATATGCAACCAGAGTTATTGGTATTAGAAATGGTGAGATTGTCTATGATGGTCCAACCAGTGAAGTAACTCAAGAAGTATTGAACTTAGTTTACATGGGTAAAGCTGTACCTAAGTCAACAGATAGAATTGAAATCGAGGGTATGGTGATTAATAATGGCTAACAAACTGGAAAGGAAGACACCATTGTTTGACCGTATCATTAAACCTGAACATATAGTCCTTGAAAATGGTCATAGTGTTGATAGACCTAAAAGTAGGCTGCCTTTGATTCTGCTGATTGGTGTTATTGTTGTTTATGTATCTATGGATGCTACAAACTTCAACATACAAAGATTCCTTAGTAGAATTAATCAGTTGCCAGTTATTTTAGGACAAATCTTCACTCCAAACTTCAGTTACATTGGTAATGTTATTCCATCACTAATTGAAACTATGAAGATGTCTATTGTTGGTACGGTAGTTGGATGTGTGCTTGGTTTACCACTAGCAATTCTAGCTAGTAGTAATATCAATAAGAATAAACCTACATTATTATTCTGCAGATTCTTGTTATCAATTATGAGGTCAATTCCTACACTTATTTATGCGACTATCTTTGCGCTAGTATTTAATTTAGGTGCCTTTGCGGGTGCTGCAGCGATTTCGCTATTTACATTAAGCATAGTGGCAAAGATGCTATATGAGGCTATTGAGACAATTGACATGGGACCATATGAAGCTATGACTTCATTTGGAGCAACTTCACTACAAGCCTTCTGGGCTGCATGTTTACCGCAAATACTTCCACAGTATTTCGATAACTGTTTATATTGTTTTGAAATGAATGTTCGTGCTTCAAGTATCTTAGGTTATGTTGGAGCCGGCGGTTTAGGAATGCTGATTCGTGAAAGAACTGGATTCAGACAATACCATGATTTGGGAATGATCCTATTAACTCTGTTTGTTGTTGTATGGGTAATTGACCAAATTAACGACTGGATTCGATCTAAATTATCTTAGGAGGTAGCTATTATGACAACTACAGTTAAAGAAAACATCTTAGAAAAGTTAAATAGTGAACCTAAGAATTTATGGAAAAGACTATTAGTAACTGCAATAGTAGTGATGTTAGTTATTTGGGGCAGTACCTCATTAAATTACAATGGTGTTACCGAAAAAGGTGCAACTATTGCGGGAAGTATAATTAGAGGTATTGTTCAACCAGAATTAGCAACGCTGTTTGACTTTGGCCCTAACGGGGTTCCAAAGTTAGTATTGGAAACTATGGCTATTGCTGTTTTAGGAACAATCATTGGAGCTATTTTGGCTATTCCAATCAGTTTCTTATCAGCAACCAATATAGTACCTAAGCCAATAGCTATGGTATTTAGAGCATTCATTATGCTCATCAGAACAATTCCATCATTGGTGTGGGCACTTGTATGGGTACGTGTTACTGGACCTGGTCCATTCTGTGGTGTTGTGACCCAAAGTGTATGTTCCATTGGCATGATTTCAAAGATGTATGTTACCGCAATTGAAAACTTGGATACAGGTGTTTTGGAATCTTTGGACGCATTAGGCTGTAACACGTTTGAAAAAATTAGATGTGGAGTTATTCCACAGTTAATGGCTAGTTTTATCTCAACCGCTATCTATCGTTTTGATATCAATTTGAAAGATGCTACAACATTAGGTATTGTTGGTGCTGGCGGTATTGGTTTCCCACTACAGGAAGCATTAGGCAGTGGTAAGTGGCACCGTGTAGGGTCGTTCTTATTAGTTTTGATTCTAGTGGTTCTGGTATTTGAGTGGATTTCTAATCACATTAGAAATAGACTGGCAAGAGGTAGAAGTTAAGAACATAGGAAACTATGTTCTTTTTTTGTATAATATCTTGTGGAGGATTTTATTATGAAACTTCAAATGGTAGGAACAGGTTCAATCTCTGCATCAGAACGGAGCGCTTGTTGTTTGATAAATGAACATATTCTCGTTGATTGTGGAAATGGTATTGTAAAGACTCTTCAGCAACAAAATGTAGATGTTTATTCAATTGATATACTGCTGATTACTCATAATCATGGGGATCATATGCTGGATGTTCCTTTTTTGATTTTAATCAGATCTTTTATTCAGGTTAAAAATGAGCTAAAAATATACTGTCCAAGAGGATTTAAGAAAGTTATATATGATTTAGTTAATTTGGTTTATAACGATATCATTAATGAATGGGATTCAATGGTTGAAAAAGCGAGAGTTACTTTTGCGGAATTTGAAGAGCTTAATGTTGAAGATAATTATCTCATTAAAAGCGTTTTGGTTGACCATGGAGAGACAAAACCTTGTTATGGCTATATGGTTTCAAAAGATGGTAAAACTATCGGCATATCTGGTGATAGCACGTTATGCGAAGGGGTAGAAAAGTTAATCCAGGAAAGTGACGTAAGTGTATTAGATTGTAGCTTTTTGTCAACAGGTAAAAGTCATATGGGATTAGATACAATTGTAAAACTTGCACAAAAATATCACAAAAACATCATTCCCACTCATATGAACACGGAAGTAAGGGAAGAGGCTTTATCATTAGATTTAGAAGAATTGCGTGTGTTGAGTGATGGCATGTTTATAGAAATCTAAAAACCCTGATGAAGTGAAACTCCTTTAGTTTGCTTAACTTTAGGGTTTGACTTCAAACAGGGGTTCTTATTTGAAATTTAAATTTTTGATGTCGAGATTATAAACGACATCTTTTCTTTCTACTACAATATTAATCTTATTCTTTATCTCATTATCATTTAGAATGTTTGTCAATAACTCTTTAGTGGGGTTAACAGCAGTCGGATGTCCAGTTAGCTTAAACATTGTAAAGTCACCATTAGTATCACCATATGAATAGCATTCCGCTAAATCCAAGTCATATTCTTCAGCTAAAGACTTTAGAGCTTTTTGTTTGCTTTTGGAATCCCACATTGGAGTGATTTTACCATTATAATAACCATTTTCATCGGTATGATAGATAGTGCCTCTCCAATCATCAAACTTGTATTTGGCAGCCATTAAGTCAACCAGACAATCTGGTGAACCAGATATGGCAATTATTTTGTGGCCAGACCTGCGATGTCTCTGGATGGCATTACGTGTAAACTGATAGACGCGATCGCCTTTTTGTTCAATGACTTTTTTGGCAATAAAGTTAATGTGTTCACTAGATAAACCCTTAGTAGCTTCTTTGAACTCGTTAACTACCTTATCTAAATAGATTTCATAATCGCCTTGTCTGTTAACCCACGCCATAAAAGCTGGCTTTACTTCATCGGTCCAACGACTTTCTGAAATAATCTCGTGAGTCACCATTTTTTTAAATACTTCGATTATTAATCCATCGCGATAAATTGTTCCATCGATATCGAAAAAAGCAGCAATGTTTTTAGCCATATTATCAACTCCTTGTTAGAATATTTTACTTGTTATACATTTTTTTGTAAATAAGAAGTAAATGTTGAAAACTCTTAAATTAGGTGCTAAAATAAACATGCTGCTTTGGTAGCTCAGATGGTAGAGCAACTGACTCTTAATCAGTGGGTCTAGGGTTCGAGTCCCTACCAGAGCACCATTTTTGTGAAAGAACCAACTATTTGTTGGTTTTTTATTTAAAGGTATCGGTATGTCTATTTGGTTTATTTTGGTATTCATTATTCTAGCAAGCGTTTTAGAGGTTATTCCCATTAAATTCATCATGGAGCGCATTAAAGCCAAAGATGAAGAAGATTTAAATACTTCAACAGTAAAGGCACATATTACTGAAAAAGGGTCTTTTAACGATGATGGTGGCAATGAAATAAAATGGGCTTGTTATGAATGGCAATTCAATGGAGAAAGTAGAAGTATTAGATTTGATGATAATGCCAATGGTGAAATGTTAGTTGAATCTAACAGGGTTTATTGGGACCCTCAAGGGGAGTATCCTGAAGAGTTGGAAATCTATGTTGATAATAAGACAGGACAATGGAAGTCAAGGGAACAGAGCCATAACATTGGTTTTCTAGTATCAATAGTGATGATGCTTTCTATCTTTTTGGCATATGTTTTAACAACGTGGTTTTTCGGTTATAATCCTTTAGCTAATTAATATTTTTATATTATTATATTCAGATTATTGACTATTTAGCTTTAAATGTGGTATATTACTAAAGCGCAGGATGTGGAGGTTTAGCTCAGTTGGGAGAGCATCTGCCTTACAAGCAGAGGGTCAGCGGTTCGAGCCCGTTAACCTCCACCATTTTTGC
>CADBLN010000024.1 GCA_902795525.1 uncultured Erysipelotrichaceae bacterium
GAAAGCATTGATGAAAAAACTTTTTTTCAACTTGAAAAAGCTTATCGCCAACTTCCTAAAGAATTTCTGGGATATAAAAGAAAAAGTAATAATCCCGTGGGAGGACAACGCCATGGCGTTTTTAGAATGAAAGAATACTTTGTGAACAAAGTAGGAAGTGATGATGGTTTTTTAACCATTAAGCAATGGTTTAGTATCCCTGACTATGTTTTAGCTGAAGCTATAAATGGTGAAGTATTTTTAGATGAAAGCGGGATGTTAAGCAAAATTAGAAACAATTTGATGCAGATGCCAGATGATATATTTTTGAAAAAACTTGCTGGTAACTTGTTAATGATGGAACAAGCAGGCCATTATAACTACAAAAGATGTTTGAAAAGGCTGGATAATGCTGCAGCACAATTGTGTATCTATGAATTCGTGCAGTCCTGTATAAAAACAGTGTTCTTGTTAAATAATTCATATGCCCCATATTACAAATGGACTTTTAAAGCGCTCCGAAAGTTGAAAAAACTATCAATAATAGCAGATTTGCTTGAATTTCTTATGGTTGCAACAAATGATGAGAGCAACTCTAATGTTAAAGAAGACATGATTGAAAACATTATTTCTCTAATAAATGACGAACTTTTAACCCAATGTATAGTTGACCATTACCATAGTGATTTAGAAAAAGTTGCACACCATGTTAACGACAAAATTCAAGATGCAGAAATAAGGAATTTGGATATTTTGATAGCTATTAATTAGCATTCTGAAGAAGGGATAAAAAGGTCTTTTCCATCTTTATAATTTATTTAATAATTCTTAACTCTTATTTGGTGGTATTAAACGGAATCTTCTCATATATTATTACTAGATAGGTACATAATATGAGAAGGAAACATTTTGGTAGAAACATCGTATTGATGCTTATAGCACTAATAATTTCAACAAATGGTTCATATAATCATGGCCTTTTTGACGTTGCTGCCAACGATGCTGAGAAAGAGACTTCTTTTGTTGAAGAAAACACAGAAATAGTTGCAGTGGATTTATCTGACACAACTATTGATGAAAAAGATGTCACTATAGAATTAAACGTTAATAATGAATTTACCAATGAAGAAAATCCTTCAGTTGTTGATACGGGTACCATTACTGATGAAAATAATGGTGAAAACTCTATTGTTGAAGAAAATAAATCTACACCTGAATTACCAAGTACTGGAGAGACTAATCCAGCTGATCAGGAGCAAGAAGGTGTAGATCCAACAGATAAAAGTGTTGTGAATGCTGGTATTTATGATATTGGCGATAATGGGGATGGGACGTGTAGTATTGTAAATTACAGTGGTGAGCAAAACGATTTACAATTACCAAATGTAATATATGTTGGTGAAAAAGAATATCGTGTTAATTTGATTGAGGATCATACATTCTCTGGGAATTCTAATATTTTCAGTGCTGCTATACCAAGTGGCGTTGAAATTGGAGCAAGTGCTTTTGCCGAATGTTTAAATTTGAACGAAGTAGAAATTGCTGATGATGTGATTGTTGGAGAGTATTC
Source organism: uncultured Erysipelotrichaceae bacterium (assembly GCA_902795525.1). Taxonomy (GTDB): domain Bacteria; phylum Bacillota_I; class Bacilli_A; order Erysipelotrichales; family Erysipelotrichaceae; genus RUG521. The sequence goes on from CADBLN010000024.1 coordinate 1,550, forward strand.
ATTTAGCAATTGTGAGAATTTAGAAATTGTTGCAATTGGAGATAATGCTACGATTAAGGCTAACGCTTTTATCGGTAGTCCTGTAAAAGAGGTCAGCCTAGGAACGACAAACCATTCAATTGAATCAAATGCTTTTAATCCTCCTAGCGATGATTATTCAATTAACTTTTATACTCCTGTAGACTCTAATGGTGATTTGTTTTGTATAGAACAAGGTTATCCAAATATTACAGCTATTAATGATGCTATGGAAAAGATTAGAGAAGCTTCAAAAATATTATCTTCTGGAAATGCTGATATAGAAAGTATTGAAAAAGCACAAACTGTTTTAGAAGAAACAAGACTTGTTATTTATCGTTATAATCCACCACAAAGTTTAGTAAATGATTTAGAAGGCGAATTGAATGAAATAGACTCAAGTATTTCAAGTTATTTAAATGAGTACCAAGCTACCCAAGCTTTAATTGAAGCAAAGATGACTGCCATTAAATCTTTAACAGAACTTATTAATTTAGATGACTATAGTGATGCTTCTAAACAAGAAATAATGAGCATTATGGAAGGTGCTCAAGAAAGAATTGAAGCTGCTAAAACAATTGATGAGATTAATATGGTGCTTGACACTGTTAAAACGGAATTAAGTAATATTCCAAAAGACCCCTCATATCCTGAAACAGGTCCAAGTGCACCAGTTCAAGACAATACCACTCAACATAGACCAGTCTCCACCAACGATACTATGAATGAAAGTGTTGACAAGAAAAATGTGGAAGAAATGAATGTAGATGTTGAGCCTACTATTGTTAAAAAAGACTTAATGTCATTAATGAGGACAAAACCAACCACTCAAGAAATTGACTCGATAAGAGAAGCGTTTATGGTAAATCCTGTTCTTTCTCCTAGTCACACAATAAATAATCTATTGGTTGCCTTTGCGATAGTATTATTGCTATCAATTGTTATAGCCTTAATAATGGTATTTAATAAAATTCGATATTTACATTAAAAAATCTAGTTTTGAATTGAACTAGATTTTTTTGATAAATTCTAATAAATCTGATAATGAACCTTGGTAATCTGTAATTATTTCTTCTTCTTTTCTATTTAGTAGACAATCAGTAACCAGGAAGGTTGTAAGCCCTAATTGTTTCGATATTAAGTCTTCTTGGACATCATTTCCTATCATCATTGTTTCTTGCGAGACTAGATTATGACGGTCTAAAATACTTTGGTAGTATGCTAGATTAGGCTTACAATAACAAGAAGTTTCATATGTTGTAATATCCTCAAAATCACTTGGATTTAAACCTGCCCACCTGATTCTATTTTCAGTAGCTTCTTTAGGAAATATGGGATTAGTCGCTAAGAATAAGCGTAATCCTTTTTCTTTGCATATGGTGATAATTTCATTTGCCAGTTTATTAGGTCGGCAAGCTGAAATTGCTATATTAAATTCATTCAAGTAGAAATCAATAAATACATCGTAGTATTTATCTTTGGAAATTCCAAATTCATTTTGATATATTTCCCAAAAAGCTGCTTCATTGCTTCTGCTGCCATCGTTTTTTACCATAGCTGCAGTACCTTTCCACCAGACCTCAGTAAGTTTGTTTTCCTCAAAGCCATAAGGTTTAGCTTTTTTAGTTAATTCGCCAAAGTAAACCTTAACAAATAAATCTTCATTCATAGGTAGAAGAGTACCATCTAAATCAAATAATATATTCTTCATAAAAACTCCTATTTAATGATTCTAATTTTTTCCAATTACAGAGTCAAGTAATATGAACATTAGCTCAAACATGATATGATAATTCTATGAAAAAAATAATTGTATTAATCATGGTAGTCGTATTTTTTACTGGTTGTAGTAGAAAGGCAGAGTTATCAGATATCAAAGCTGTTTCACTTGACTTTGATATGGGTATAGGCTGGAATCTAGGCAACAGTTTGGATGCTGCAAGTAACGAAAAAGGGTATTTTTTTGAAACGGAAACAGTTTGGTTCAATCCAAATACCACCAAGGAAATGATTAAAACTGTCAAAGATGCAGGTTTCAAATCCATTCGAATTCCCGTCAGCTTTTTAAACCATATTGATGCAGATTTAGAAATAGATGATTTGTGGTTAGATAGGGTAGAAGAAATTGTTCAGTGGTGCTTAAAGTATGACCTCATCACTATAATCAATACTCACCACGACACTTCAATGAATTCATCTTTGAATTGGATCTATGCAGATAAAGATAATCTTGATGATAATATAAACAAACTGACAATCCTGTGGGAACAAATTGCTCATCGTTTTAGGGATTATGATTTGAGGTTGATATTTCAGGGTTCTGGAGAATGGATGAATCCTTAGAATAGTTGGGATAATGAGGAAGATTTTAAGGTGGTGCACGATTTGAACCAAGCTTTTATAGATGTGGTGAGAAAAAGTGGGTCAAACAATCAAGATAGATACCTAATGATTTCTCCTTTTGGAGCTTCAGCCAAAGCAAACATTTGTGAGACAATGTTCTTTAAAGAGTTTAAAGGAGACCATCTAATACTCAGTGTCCATAGCTATCAACTAAATGTTGACGAGATTTATAAAGGCGCTCAAGAATTGGCTGAAATCTCAAACAAACATAACATACCAGTAGTTGTTGATGAGTTTGGTCCAAGTTTAAAAAAATCGAATTATGAAAATGCCCAAATGTTAAAGGCATATAAAATGGCTAGTGATCATTATGGCATTGGCTTAATGTTATGGGATGACGGTTTTGAATATCATATAATTGACCGTGAAAGAAATAGGGTATATGATCAAAAAACCATCAATATATTATTGAAAGAGTGATTTAAATAACGTCTGGTAAAGCTACTATTTGAGACACATAATCACAGAATTCCATTAGTTCTTCTAGTGTTCCAAATTCGTCATACCTAATCCACTCTATGAAAAAGTTATAGATAGCCCCATTCCATAAAAGAGTGTACATCTTTTGGTGGAAGCTCATATTTTCGGTAATGGTTATACTATTTGCTCTTTTTAAAAGTTCCTCTTCTAAACCACTATCCAGTAGTAGTTTAAACTTATCCTTGTTTTGAGACACAATGTAGTAGATAAAAGCAGCTTTGTCTTTTAAAGAGTTCGAATAATTCAAAATCTGAATACCGTCTGTTAATAATTGATTCAAACGATCTTCAATTATTTCTTCTTTGCTTTTGTAATTTTTGTAGAAAGCTGACCTAGAAACCCCTGACTTATTAATTATTTCAGTCACATTTATATCTTGAAACCTCTTTTTACTCATTAACAAAAATAGAGCATCTTGAATAGCTTCTTTGGTTAATTGATGAGATATTTGGTTTGACTTTTTTAATGCATTAATTTTGTTGCTTTCCATACAATTTAACCTCATTTGTTCACTCCGTTGTCACAGTAATTGACATTATCTACTGTTAAATTTATTATAGAACATGTTGACGGAGTGGACAATTGTTTACTCAATGAGGGAATAGTATGAAAATTAAACTAATTGCAGACAGTACATGTGATTTACCGAAAGAGTTAATTGAAAAACACAACATTGAAATAGTTCCATTGCATATACTATTGGGTGAGGAAAGTTATGATGACGGTATCAATATAAATCCAGATATGATTTACAAATGGTCTGACGATAATAATACAACACCATCTACTTCAGCTCCAAGTTTTCTTGAAGTTACGAATGTTTATAACAAGTTTATTGCAGATTATGATCAAATAATTTGTTTTACTATTGCTAAGGCTATGAGTAGTACATTTAATGTCTTTAGATTAGCGGCTGAAGAGCTTGAAATTGAAGACAAGGTTTTTATTGTTAACTCTAAGAATCTATCAAGTGGTATCGGCTTATTGGTACGGAAAGCTGCTGAACTAATTGAACAAGGATTAAGTGGCGAAGAAATTTATGAAACAATTAAAAGCTTATTGCCTAGGGTTAGAAGTAGCTTCATTGTTGATACTTTAGTCTATCTCCATAGAGGAGGAAGATGTTCTAGTATTGCCGCTCTAGCTGGTAGTGCTTTAAAACTTCATCCAATGATAGTTGTGGAAGATGGAAGGATGCACGCAACAAAGAAATATCGTGGACCAATTGATAAAGTCTTTGGTCAATATGTTAATGATTTATCTGAACAACTAGAAAATGCTGATAAGAGTAGATGCTTTGTTACTCATTCAGGTGGTGTTACTCAGGAAACAATTGATGCGATTGTTGATGATTTGAAAGTATATAACTTTAATGAAATACTATTTTCTACAACTGGAGGAGTTATCTCTTCTCATTGTGGTCCAAAAACGTTAGGAGTACTATTTATCGAACAATAATGGGCACTGCCCATTTTTTGTTAGCTATAGTATTATATTTGTATGATTGTAAAAGTTGTTAAGGTTGGAATTAATGGTGAAGGAATAGCTTATTGGAATGGTAAACCATTATTTATTGATGGTTGTTTTCCTAATGAAGCTGTTGATGTTGAGATAATCAAACAGTTTCCGAAATACTCGCTTGGAAAAATTAATAGAATTGTTGAGACTTCTAAAAATA
>CADBLN010000025.1 GCA_902795525.1 uncultured Erysipelotrichaceae bacterium
ATACAAAAGCCTGGTTCAAAATCATGATCCTGAGATATGTCATCGTCAAACCCATAACATTCTGAGCCACTACCTGTCAAAGCAACAGCAATATTGCCTAATAATTTTGGAAATTGTTGTTTTAGCATGGGTAAGCCATACTCAAAGAAATAACTTTTTGATAATTCAAGCCCTCTCATCAATTTCCTTTATCCTTTCTCTCAATTGTTTGGCATATCTAAACCAGCCAAAATAATCAAAAATATTGACACATTTATCACAGACATACGAATAATAACTATTTCTTTCAACAATTGGACTATCTAACATTTCTTGAGCCTTTGAAAGATACTCATTAGCCTGTTCTTCAATTTCTAAAGTGTTACCTTTTTCACTAACCAAGCAATCTAACATATTCAAATACGTCATTGCTTGTTCAAGCTCACTATTTTCGACAGTTTTGACAACTTGTAAAGCCTTGTCATAATACTGCTGAGCTTGATCAAACTTTTTCATTCCTGCCAAACCGATAGCCATGTTATTGTATAAACTAGCTAACTTATACTCATTATTTTTGGAGTTCTGTTCGTAAATTGTTTGGGCTTTTTCAAATAGCTCAATACTTTTCTCAAACTCGTTGAAGTGGGTATAAACTGTTGCAGCATTGGTATAGCATGTTGCTCCTGAAATGGAATTTAAGTAACCTAATGATTCTAACATTCCAATTGCCTTATCAACGACATCATAAGCTTCATTTTTCTTGTTAACCTTACGATAATAACCCATCATCTCATTCAAAACCATGAAAGCACCTTGATCATCTCCAGAATTTAAAGCTTCATCTAACCAGTATTTCAATAATCTTTCAGCCCCTGAAAAATCTTTTTTTCCCATCAATTCATCAAGCTTAAAGGAAATTCTTTGTTGAGGAATTCTTTCAGTTTTTCTTTCATAGCCAACTGGTTTTTCATTTAATGGACAATTTGGTTCCATATAGTCAGCTTGTTCTAAAGTTTTATTCTTATCCATAAATCTAATCTCCTAATAATAGTCTAGCTAATTTTTATTTTAGTGTCATTAGCCTTCTCTCTTAGATAGAATTAATGACGATTATTAAAAGAGTTTGGGAAATATGTTATTTTTTTCACAACTACATCAATTTCAATTGACAACAATTTCACAATATTGCTAACCTTTTTAGTGAGAGCAGATAAACTGCTACTAAGAAAGGAAAAGTTTATGAAAGGTTTTGCGATGATTAAAATCGGCGAAGTCGGTTGGATTGAAAAAGAACGCCCTGCTTGCGGTCCTCTTGACGCAATCTGTAAACCACTCGCTATTGCTATCTGTACATCTGACGTTCATACTGTCTGGGAAGGTGCAGTTGGCGAAAGGCACAATATGATCTTAGGTCATGAAGGCTGTGCTGAAGTTGTTGAAGTAGGAGAACTTGTAAAAGATTTCAAGCCTGGTGATAGAGTACTGGTTCCTGCTATTACTCCTGACTGGAGTTCTTTAGAAGCTCAAGGAGGCTATTCAATGCATTCTGGTGGCATGCTTGCTGGATGGAAGTTTTCAAACTTCAAGGATGGCTTAGATGCAGAGTACTTCCATGTAAATGATGCTGATGGAAACTTAGCTCATTTGCCTGAAAACATTAATGTTGTTGACGCATGCATGTTATCCGATATGGTCCCTACTGGTTTCCATGGTGTCGAATTGGCTGACGTTCAATTTGGCGATACTGTTTTGGTTATTGGTATTGGTCCTGTTGGACTAATGAGTGTTGCTGGTTGTGCTTTGAGGGGTGCATCAAGAATCATTGCGGTTGGCACGCGTCCTAAGTGTGTTGAAGCCGCTAAGTTCTATGGCGCTGATGAATTCATTAGTTATAAAGATGGCCCAATTGAAGAACAAGTTATGAAATTAACCAATGGCAAAGGCGTTGACAAGGTAATTGTTGCAGGTGGAGAATGTGACACTTTTGAAGCAGCAGTTAAATCCTTAAAACCTGGTGGTAAAATCGGTAATGTCAA
>CADBLN010000026.1 GCA_902795525.1 uncultured Erysipelotrichaceae bacterium
ACTGTTAACGATGAACATGGTCGTAAGCAAGTCACTGATTTAATTAATACTAAGGCACGAATATATCCGGTTGGTCGCTTAGACTATGACTCAACGGGTTTATTGATTCTTACTAATGATGGTGAATTTGCCAACCTTTTAATGCACCCAAAATATCATTTACCAAAGACTTATCATGTAACTATTAAAGGTTTGTTGAGCAAAGATGATATTAGACAACTAAGCAACGGAATAGTTCTTGATGATGGCATAAAAACTTTACCTGCCGAAGTTAAGGTAATTAATTTTGATAAAGACAATAGTAAGACCTCCATTAGTATTACTATTTTTGAAGGGCGCAATCGTCAAATTAGAAGAATGGTTGAAGCTTTAGGTTATGATGTAAGTAAACTTCACAGAGTTAAATATGGTTGCGTTGAGGATAATCAACTGCCTAGCGGTAACTACCGCCGTCTAAAGCCTCATGAAATCAAAACCCTTAAAGAAATGTCTACTAAAGGTGAATAACATGAGACAATTTTTTGCGTTACAAGATTTAAACATTAATGATAATTATCATTTTGATGAAGAGCAGTTGCATCATCTTAAAGATGTTTTAAGAATGAAAGAAAATGATCTAATGAGGATAGTTTGTTCTAATGGCAAAGCTTTTATTGGTCAGCTTCATTTTGAAAGGGAAAGCGTATTTGCAACTATTTTAGAAGAATCATTTGTGACTGACAAAAGAGAGATAACAATGGTTGCATCTATGATTAAAAGAGAAAAATGGGAGTGGCTGATTCAAAAGAGCTGTGAACTTGGTGTTAGTAAAATTGTTCCTTTAGAGTCAAAACGCTGCATTGTTCATATTGAAGAAAAACAACTGGATAAGAAACTCAATCGCTGGAATAAGATAGCTTTAGAAGCTTGCCAGCAATCAAACCGTAACACAATATGTGAGGTTGTTGAACCAATCAAGTTAAAAGACATAAACGAGTACAAGGCTGACATTAACTTTGTCGCATATGAAAATGAAAACACTAAATTATTAAGGGATGCCTTAAAAGATGGCAGTGTTTGTTTTGTGATAGGACCTGAAGGAGGTTTTGAAGAGTCGGAAGTTGAATTTCTGACCAAACAAGGCTTTGAGACGGTTTCTTTAGGAGAAAGAATATTAAGGGCAGAAACTGCTGGGCTTTTTGTACTTAGTGTAATAGAGGCATATCAATGAAATTTGCAATTTGTAATCTAGGATGTAAGGTTAATAACTATGAAGCCAACTGGTATAGTCAACAGTTGTCTTTAAAATATGAAGAAGTTCCCTTTGGTCAAGTAGCTGATATTTACATCATCAATAGTTGTACAGTCACAAATACCGCTGGCAGTAAGTCCCGTCAGATGCTTCACAAGGCTAAAAAACTGAACCCCAAGGCTGTTATTTGTATGGCAAGCTGTTATGTTCAAATGGAGTATCAAAATAAGGACATCTTTGAAGATGTAGATGTTTTAGTTGGAACTAAACATAAAACTATGATTCCTGCTTTAATTGACCAGTTCCTTAAAACAAGAGAAAAAATTGTAATGGTTGATGAAGTAAACGAATGTGTTTTTGAAGAGATGACCTTGACACAGTACAATCAGACAAGGGCTTATTTGAAAATTCAAGATGGTTGTAACCAGTTCTGCAGTTTTTGTGTTATACCATTTGCTAGAGGCAGAGAAAGAAGTTTGACGGCAGATAAAGTCATTGAAAACGCTAAAAATCTTGTTAATGGAGGACATCAAGAATTAGTTTTAACGGGAATCCATACCGGGAGATACAATGATGGTTCAACTAATTTTACACAATTGATTAAGAGGCTTTTAGCTGAAGTTGATGGTCTAAAAAGAATCAGGATTTCTTCGATTGAGATTACAGAGATTAGTGACGAATTAATTGAATTAATGAAGAATGATGAACGAATCGCACATCATCTGCATATTCCAATACAATCTGGTTGTGATGAGATTTTGAAAGCCATGAATAGACCTTATACAACAACAGAGTTTCAAAACAGAATAAACCAAATAAAGTCTCAGATCCCATTTATTAGCATATCAACAGATGTGATAGTAGGCTTCCCAGGTGAAAGCAGTGAAGACTTTTGTAAAACAAAAGAATTTCTAAGTAAAAGTGGATTGTCTTTTTTGCATGTTTTTCCATATGCAGCTAAAAAACACACGCCTGCTTGTGAACTGAAAAATCAAGTTTCAGAAGGGGAAAAGAAGTCTAGAGTCGCTCAATTGACAGTGTTATCTGGCCAGTTGTATAATGACTTCGTTAAGTCAATTTCCAATAAAAAGGGCTAT
>CADBLN010000027.1 GCA_902795525.1 uncultured Erysipelotrichaceae bacterium
GCTGTTAACCGCATGGTTGAAGATGGTGTTGCAGGTGTTGACTTCTATGTTGCTAATACTGATTTGCAAGTAATTAGAACATCCAAAGTTGAAAATAAGATTCTCTTAGGAGCTAATACTACAGGTGGTTTAGGATGTGGTGGCGATCCAGAGATTGGTAGACAGGCAGTTTTAGAAAATGAGCAGGAGATTAGAGAAGCAGTCAAGGATGCAGACATGGTGTTTATTACTGCTGGCATGGGTGGAGGCACTGGCACAGGAGCAGCTCCAGTTATTGCTAAGTGTGCTCAAGAATCAGGTGCTTTGACTATTGCTGTTGTAACTAAACCGTTTGCATTTGAAGGACGAAAGAGAATGATGCAAGCTGTTGATGGCTTGGATGAATTACGTAAGCATGTTGATTCAATCATTGTCATTCCTAACAATAAGGTAAAAGATATTTTGGGAGATATTCCATTTAAGGATTCATTTAAAGAAGCTGATAATGTATTGCGTCAAGCAGTTCAAACCATTACCGATTTGGTAAGTTTCCAAGCTATTATCAATCTAGACTTTGCTGATATCAAAGCTGTTATGAAAAATCAAGGCATTGCATTAATTGGTATCGGTATGGATGATGGACCAGACAGAGCTGTTGAGGCAGCAAAGAAAGCTGTAAGCTCACCATTATTAGATGCTGATATTTCTGGCGCAAGGAATGCTATCATTAATATAACAGGTGGTAATGACTTGACCATTAATGATGCAAATGCTGCTGTTGATTATATCAGAAATGCTGCAGGCGGTGATGTTGATGCTATCTTCGGTGTTGCATTTAATGAAAACCTTAACAACACTATTATTGTTACAGTAATCGCAACAGGATTTGAAGATACTGCTTTGGATCCAAATACTACAAAGCCAAATTATGATAATGCTCCAATTGTAGAGTTTGCAGAAGTAGATGCGACTGCTGACTTACCTGAATTTGAAGCACCATCATTCTTTAAAAACCGTTAATAGAAATATTAATTATAGAAAGAGATAACCCTTCGGGGTTATTTCTATATAGGAGACCCATGCAAAGATATAAAAAGGATTTAGATTATTCATATGCCTTAGGCACAGAATTAACCTTAGAAGCGCTAAAAAAACGTCCTAGCGATGTTTTGAACGTTTATGTGCATTCTAAGCAAAATGATAATAAGATATATCAGGAAATAGATTATTTAGCCAAAACAAATAATATTGAAATAATCAAAAGTGATAAGGCTTTTAACATCGTTAATGCAAAAGAAAACTGCTATATCATGGCAAGCATTAAGAAATTTTCAAATCCAATTGAAGCGAATAAAAACCATGTTGTCTTAGTTAATCCAAGCAACATGGGAAATCTTGGCTCTATCATTAGAACTATGCTTGGTTTCGGCATTTATGATTTAGCAATTATTACTCCAGCAGTTGACCTCTATGATCCAAAGGTAATAAGAGCTACAATGAGAGCTTTCTTCTTATTGAGGTTTAATTTCTACAATTCTTTTGAAGACTATTTAAAGGAAAATCCTGGGCGTAATATTTATCCGTTTATGCTAGATGGTAAGGAAAAACTTCAAAATGTTAAAAAACAAGAACTTTATTCATTGGTGTTTGGAAATGAAGCAACAGGTCTTGATAGTTCATTCCAACAATACAATAGTGTTTATATTGAACAATTAGATACAATTGACTCATTTAACCTTAATAATGCTGTAAGTATTGCGTGTTATGAGTTTACAAAGGATAAGCTGAAATTATAATGATGGGAAGATGCTGAAAAGTATTCAAAGTTTAGATACTATTGTGTTTATGTGAAAAGAGTTTAAGAGGAGAAAAATAAAAGATTCGTTAGATCATAATAAGCGAATCTTTTTATTCTATATACATAATTATCTTCTTTTGTTTAAGAGTTTCTTTCATATTGATGACTCTTTGATTCTCACTACCTCTAAAGGCCAGGGAGATGTTCTTCTTTTCTTCAAGAAATGGCCCATCTACTAATACGTCAAGCATTGAAAGAATTTCATCAGTTACTTCGATATGTTTGTTCTTGCCCTCCAGAAGGTTTTGCTCTAGAACATAGCCACTATAACTCCAAATAGTTTTATTTGGGAGTTCTTTTTTTACTCTTCTTAATAGTTTAACTAGTTCTCTTTGGTTTTCTGGTTCAAATGGTTCCCCGCCAAGAATGGTTAATCCATCAATATATTCTTCTTTCAAATATTTAATGATTTCGTTTTCTGTTTCTTTAGTGAATTCATTTCCAAACAGGAAATCCCAGGTTTGTTTTTGAAAACAGCCTGGGCAATGAACCCTGCAACCGGAGACAAAGAGGGTGACTCTAACACCCTCGCCATCTGCTATGTCATATTTTTTGATATTTCCGTAATGCATTTTATAAGTGTAAAACTCTTTCTTTTATTTCTTGAGTACGTCCTTGGTTCCAATATTGAGTGCCTATATATCCACAAGTGCGTCTGGCAACATTCATCTTTGACTCGTCAGTATTACCACAGTTTGGACATTTCCAAATTAGTTTACCATTTTTATCTTCTTCAATAGTGATTTCACCATCGAACCCACACACTTGGCAAAAGTCTGATTTGGTGTTTAATTCAGCATACATGATTGAATTATAGATATGCTTCATCAATGCGAGAACTGCTTTAATGTTGTTCTGCATGTTTGGGACTTCTACATAAGAGATTGCACCACCTGGTGAAAGCTTTTGGAACTTAGCTTCAATAGTTAGCTTATCAAAAGCATCAATCTCTTCAGTTACGTGGATGTGGTATGAGTTGGTGATATAGTTTTTATCAGTAACTCCTTCAATGATACCAAACCTGTCTTGTAAGCATTTAGCAAACTTATATGTTGTTGATTCCATTGGTGTACCATAGACAGAGAAATCAATGTTTGAATCAGCTTTCCATTTAGCACATGCATCATTCATGTACTGCATTACCTTTAAGCCGAATTCCATTCCTTCTGGGGAAGTGTGTGATTGACCAGTCATGTATCTAACACACTCACAAAGACCGCCATAACCTAATGAAATTGTTGAATAGCCATTGAATAGTAATGGGTCAATAACTTCTCCTTTTTCAAGTCTGGCAATTGCACCATTTTGCCATAAGATAGGAGCAACATCACTTGGAGTTCCTTTTAGTCTATTGTGGCGAATCATTAAGGCTTCATGACATAAATCTAATCTCTCATCAAAGATCTTCCAAAATTTATTGATGTCTTTATTTGATGAACAAGCGATGTCAACTAGATTTAAAGTAACAACACCTTGATTGAAACGTCCATAATATTTATGCTGACCTGCAACATAGTTTTCAGCCTCTGCAATATTTCCGATGCCAGCATCAGTGAACCTGTCAGGAGTTAAGAAGGAACGGCAACCCATGCATGGATATACATCGCCTTTATATTCTTTCATAATTTTTGCTGAGATATAGTCAGGAACTAGTCTTTTTGCGGTACATTTAGCTGCAAGTTCAGTTAAATAGTAATACTTACTTCCTTCTTCAACGTTGTCCTCATCTAATGTATAAATAAGTTTTGGGAAGGCAGGAGTGATAAAGACACCTTTCTCGTTTTTTACCCCTTTGATACGTTGTTTTAAGGTTTCTTCAATAATTAGTGCCAAGTCTTCTCTTGTCTGTCCTTCTTCAACCTCATCTAGATACATATAAACAGTTACAAATGGTGCTTGACCATTAGTTGTCATCAAAGTGATGATTTGGTATTGAATGGTTTGAACACCTTTGGTAATTTCTGCTTTAACTCTTTCTTCAGCGATTTGATTTACTATTTCAACTGTTGCATCTAAACCAGCCTCAGTTAGTTCTCTAGCCACATCGTTTCTGAACTTTTTTCTTGAAACATCAACAAATGGCGCTAAATGAGATAAAGTGATTGATTGACCGCCATATTGATTTGAAGCAACTTGTGCAATTATTTGAGTTGCAATATTACAAGCTGTAACAAATGAGTGAGGGGAGTCAATCTTTGTTCCTGATATAACAGTGCCGTTTTGCAACATATCTTCTAAGTTAATCAGGCAACAATTATACATTGGTTGAGCAAAATAGTCAGCATCATGGAAATGTATTATTCCTTTTTCATGAGCTTCCCAGATATGTGAAGGCAACAAGAAACGTTGTGTAATATCTTTAGATACCTCACCAGCCATATAGTCACGTTGGGTTGAGTTAACTACAGGGTTTTTGTTTGAGTTTTCTTGTTTTGCTTCTTCGTTGTTTCTGCCAAGCAAACTTAAAATCTTTTTATCTGTTGTGTTGGCTTGGCGAACCAAGGCTCTTTCGTAACGATATGTAATGTAGTTTTTAGCGACATCATAATTACCCTCAGCCATAATAGCTTTTTCAACCATGTCTTGAATCTCTTCCACACCAACAGCACGATTAATATCCTTACATTGTTTAACAACGCTTTCAGTAATATTACTTATTTGTTGCTCAGTTAATTGGTTTTTTTCAGTGGCTTGATTGGCTTTTAAAATAGCATTTTTGATTTTTGCCGAATCAAAAACTACTTCCTCACCACTACGTTTTAGTACGTTCATAAGGTTCCTCTTTCTATCTAAAAATTCATTATCTTAAATTAGTTGGAAATCCAACCAATTTGCATGCATAGTTAGTATATCCCAAACGAATAATCCATACAAGGCATTTGCATCAAAAAACATTAAATTTTTAAATGCGAATAAAATAAAAAAACAACTCATTAGTGAGTTGAAAAAATGGAGCAGGTGACGGGAATCGAACCCGCATTCTTAGCTTGGGAAGCTAATGTTCTACCACTGAACTACACCTGCGTATGACTATTATAGCACAATGAACAAAATAGGTTATAATATTTTAGAGGTGTTCATATGCGTAAAGTTGTTAGTTTATTAATTTGTATATTAATGTCAGTAACTTGTTTTGCTTGCGCTAAGACAAGTGAGGATGCTTTACTTTTTAAGGAAAGTTATGAAAGCCTTAATGGTTTGAAAAACAAAAACAATAAAGAATACAGAGTTGTAAACATAGATAAAGAGAATCCTTTTGTTTATGCCACTATGGAAGACATAATGGAAAGAATAAACAATAAGGAGAGTTTTGTTGTGTATTTTGGTGCTAATTGGTGTCCATGGTGTCGAAGCATTCTTCCAACGTTTATTGAAGTGATGAAAGAAAACAAAATAAAGACAGTTTATTATGTGGATGTTAGGCCAGATAATGATGAAGATAAAGAGATAAGAAATGTTTATGCAATTAATGAAAATGGTGAAGTTTATCTCAAACATGAAGGATCCGTTGCTTATCAACAATTTATTAAAGTAGCACAAGAGGTTTTGTCTGATTATTCTAGCGGTGAGGTTGAATCGTTAGATGGTACTGAGTGGTCTGGTGAGAAAAGAGTAGGAGCACCAAATTTTGTTGTTGTTAAAGATGGGGTCCCAACATATATGACAACCGCAATCAGTAGCTTACAGGATGACCCTTATATGGAGTTGAATGATGATATCGTTAACGATGTTCGCAATCAGATAACTAAGATGATTGCAGAATTTAAGTAGGAGGCAATGATGAAAAACAATAAAATAATTGTACTAGCTATAATTATAAGCTTATTGGTTGGATTCTTTACGGGCTTTGCTATCGGTAAAAATCAAAAAGAGAATCCTGAAACCCCAATAAGTGTGAACAATTCGAAAGAAGAGAAGATTGATGAAGATGGCAGTTATTTCAGTAAAGAAGAAGTAGCATTGTATCTGCATGTTTATGGAAAACTCCCTAGCAATTATGTTACCAAATCTGAAGCAAGAAAGGCCGGATGGAGTGGCGGTTCAGTGCAAAAATATTTACCTGGCAAAGCGATAGGAGGAGATATTTTTTCCAACAGAGAGGGTTTGTTGCCAAAAAAGGATGGTCGGGTTTATTATGAGTGTGATATTGATACTGATGGTAAAAGCCAGCGAGGGGCCAAAAGAATTGTTTTCTCGAATGATGGTTTGATTTACTATACCGAAGACCATTATGAAAGCTTCGAACTATTATATGGAGATGAATAAAGTTATGAGAATATTTATTTTAGATGGTAAACAAATGAATGATAAAAACAAAGCATATAGTCATATTGCTAAAACTATGTGCTTTCCTGATTATTTTGGAAATAACCTTGATGCTTTGGCTGACTGTTTATCAGAATTGGACAATGAAACAATTGTAATTCTGATAAATAAGGATAAACTAATTGATGGTTTGGGTGAATATGGGCAATCAATAGTTGATACCTTCAGTGAACTGTCGATTGGTGAAGATGGTTTTGTGTTTGTTGAAAAATAAAACTTGTGAGAAAGTGCGCGATTTGTATAGTAAGTGCACTTTTTAATTATTTAAACAAATATGAATAATGGAGAGATGTTGTAGGTTATTTCAAAAAGCTGTAGTCTTTCTGACGTGGCACTAAGTGGTTAAATCACTTTTATGCTGTTTATAACTATATGATGGCTTCATCTTGAATAAAGGTATTATTTATGCCTTAATATATTTAGAGAAAGAAGGGACTTTCGATGAAAAAGCTTTTAATTTCAGTTTTAACTATTTTAATGTTTTTAACAATAAGTGGATGTGGAAATAAGAATCGTGATCCAAAACCAGACCCAAAGCCACAACCACAACCTCAGCAAGTTGATGAAAAATTTGTGAGCAAGACTGGTACCGATGAAACAATTGAAAAAATGCTTGAGGAGTTTAACTCAACGACAAAAGGATGGAAAGCGTTCTTCACTACTCAAGATGAGAATTATGGAGCAATGTTTTATGATTGTTGGGATAATGAAGAAGTGTATCAGGGAAACTATAGAGACTATATTGCTCATAGTTATAATCCAGTGTCTGAATTAGTTGTATATTATGACAAGGGCAACCGGACTGGTAATATTATGTCTGCCTATGTGTGGTTGCCATATGAGCCGATTAAGAATATGGGGTTTGATCAATTTGATGCTGTTGAAAAATGGATGCGTTTAGTAGTGAAGGCTTTATTGCCAGATTTAACAGAGGCAGAAACAGAAAAACTAATTGACAAGATTGCTGCTCCTACTGCTGATGCATATGAAGCTTTCATTAGAGGGAACTCAGATCCTGCTGAATTAGAGGCTACTTCAATTGATGTATATGAGCCAGACAGCGATAAACCTCTTAGAACAATTGGCTGTCGCTATGATGAAGAGTATCAAACCATTTTACTAGAATACAAAATTAAAGAATAGAGCAAACAAAAAACTACAAACCAAGTTTGTAGTTTTTAGTTAGAAAGGAGAAGTTGTTAATCTATTGCAATATAGTTTTTTTCATCTTCTTTTCGAAGTTGTTCTTTTGGAACGCTAATCTTTAGAATTCCATCTTGGAAGCCAGCTTTAATAGATGCTTGGTCAACATTTCCGATGTACCAGCTTCTAGAAACAGAGCCAACATAACGTTCTTTAGAAATATAGTTCTTTTCACCAGATTCTTTTTCTTCGTCTTTTCTAGCTTCGATTGTTAAATAACCTTCTTTATAGCTAATCTTAACATCGTCTTTTGTATAACCAGGTAATTCAACATCGAATAGATATTCTGTCTCAGTTTCTGTGACATCGGTAGTCATTTGTTTACCTGTAAATACAGGTGAGAAGAAATCGTTCCAAAACATCCTGTCAATACTTTGATGCTTTCTTGGGTTCAAATAATAATTCAACATTTAAATCACTCCTTTTTTATGTTTTAGCACTCTACTCCTTCAAGTGCTAATCATATTATAGAACAAATTTTAGCACTGTCAATACCTGAGTGCTAAAAAATGCTAATTGCTATTAAAATTTGTGTTTATAAAGTAAAATTATTATATGGATAAGCCTGTTTTGGATTATGTTTTAGAGAATTATAATAATGGTAAACTACCAGAATCCTTTTCGTTGTCATCATATCAAAATGCTGATTTGTTGTTGTTTTTTGATGGGGCAATGGATGGTATTCAATACTTTCATTCGCATAATATTAGAGATGAAGAAATCTATAATTTTGTGATTAAACAACTATATATGGAATCTCACGATGATGTACATCGCAGTTTAGAAGCCATTGAAAATTTCTTTATGACTTATAGTGGTAGCATTATTAACACTATAGACGATATCAAACGGTATATTTTTGATAATATTGAGAAACTCAATGAACAAAGAATACTAGAACTTGGCAGTGAACTTGTTACAGAAAGCTATCAACTCAATTCTGTCAAACTAGGCATAATGTTAGTTGGTTTGTATCATTTGGAGAATTTAGAAGAACTAGTTGAAAATATGAAAGTATTAGCTCTTTGTGATGAGTTTACAGTATACGTAAACACTTACATATTTGATGTTTTTGATAACGCCAATGAATTGCGCTTTGAATATGCTCAAAAAGTAAAAGGTTGGGGTAGAATATACCTTGTTATCTCTTTGGAAAATACTAGTGAAGAAATAAACAAATGGTTATTAACAGAAGGGACTAATAATATGATATCGGCAGGGTATGTAGCCGCATCAATTATAGACAAAATAAACATTGATGATTTATTTAGCAAAAAATTAGACAGCAAAGAGATTGAAGGTCTTTGTAACATTATAGATGGCTTATTATTTGATTCTCCAATTGTGGAAATAGACGGCATTAAACAAGAGAATAGTCTTCTTAAAGGATTTATTTCAATAGCACCACAAGCAAGAAATCACACTCATTATTATTTAAGTATGTTTGACTTGTATATGTGGCTTGAGAATTCTGACGAAAATCAATTGGTAATTGAAACAAGGAGTTCAATTGAAGATTTCTTTAATGAGAAACAAAGTTTAGAATTTATCTCAGAGAGTTTGGCTGATGCTGATTCTTTTGCCTTTAATAATTTAATGGATATTATTTGTTTTTTCGATAATTATGATTATGCTCCAATTGTTTTAAAGAAGTTTCTAGACAATCCTAAAGCTTACTATGGGGCAATCCCATATTTAATGAGCAAAAATGAATACAAAGATAAAGTTGTCGAAAAGTTAGAAGAACCGCAGGATTTCTTTGATGACAGCGGCGAGTTAGATGGTGAATTTGATTTAAGTGGTTTTCCAGTTTTGCTACAGACATTAAATGCATATCCATTTGTGGCATGCCAATATGTTGCGGCAGGTCTAAGAAGTAAGTATATTCAAACGAGGATTTCTGCTTTGAAGGTGGTTGAAAAGTGGCTAGAACTTGAACCTGAAAGAAGCATAATTGAATATCCTGATGACATTTATAATGCATTGTTATGGCTAAGAGACAACGATGATGATGAGGTTATTTTAGAAAGAGTTAATAATATTCTACAAGGTAGTGTTATGGAAAATGTGTTAGCTAGTTAGGTGGTACTATGAGAATAATAAGTGAGTTATTGATTGAAGTGGATAATGAAATATATCAAGGACAATGTAAGTTGATAGGTTTAGAAGAATATCCTGGCGCCTTATTCGACATGTGCTTTGAAAAACATCCTGCTTACATTGATGGCAAGGAATATGAAGTTTTTATTGCTTTATCAACTGTTTATGAAAATGATATTGAGAGTGAAGAAATTTCTGTCTATTTGTTAGCTGAACAAACAGAATCACTAATTGATAAGGAAATTGAAATTAAAGGAGCAGAAACTTCTAATGAAGTAGAAGGTCTTTAATTAAAAACTTAGGTATAGAAGATGAAAACGATATATTTAGCAGGTGGATGTTTTTGGGGCATGGAAAAGGCGATTTGTTTATTGGATGGAGTTGTTAATACTACCGTTGGTTACGCAAATGGACATGTAGACAATCCAGATTATAAACAAGTTTGCAGTGATACAACAGGCCATCGTGAGACCGTAAAAGTTGAATATGATGAAAACATCCTGGACTTAAACAAAATTTTAGGTGCTTACTTTATTTGCGTTGATCCAACAATGCAGAATCAACAAGGGCACGATGTTGGCTCTCAATACCAAGTTGGCGTTTATTATGTTGATGAAGAAACATTTCACTTTTGTCAAAACTATTTCGAACAGGAAAAACAAAAACACAAAAAGTTCTTTGTGGAACTGGAGAAACTAAAGAATTTTTGGGAGGGCGAAGAGTATCACCAAAAATATTTAGATAAAAATCCTAGTGGTTATTGCCATATAGGAAAATTGGAGTTTGAAAGAATAGAAAGGTTAAATGAGGAATGATTATGAGAAAAGATTTAGGTTCAAAACCAGCAGTATTTCCAATGCCAGTGTTGATTGTAGCTGCGTATGATGAAAACGGAAAAGTTAATGCTATGAATGCGGCCTGGGGTATGATTTCGGGGTATGATAAAATAATTCTTTTTATCGATGATGATCATAAAACAACCCAAAACATCTTAACAAGTAAAGCTTTTACTGTTTCATTAGCAACAAAAGAAACTATGGAAGTTTCTGATTTCTTTGGCATTGCCACAGGTAACAAGATGGAGGATAAGTTTGAAAGAACAGGTTATCACGCTATGAAAAGTAATAAGGTGAATGCTCCAATTATTACTGAATATACAGTTACTTTAGAGTGCGATTTGTTAGAAAATGTGAAAACCGAAAATATTGAAGGCATTGTTGGAAAAATCGTCAATGTTTCAGCTGAAGAGAGTGTTTTAGATGAGTCCGGGAAGATTGACCCTGAAAAGCTTAATGCAATTATGTTTGATCAATTCAAGAATGGTTA
>CADBLN010000028.1 GCA_902795525.1 uncultured Erysipelotrichaceae bacterium
GCTTTCATCCCAAGGCTGAAGCACTTGGGGTTTCCCGCACGCAGTTTATAAATTGTCTGGATTACAGGTTACATAAAGATAAACCATTCCGTGTTTCTTAGCAAGTTCAAACAACAGCATACATGCTTTAGCAGCATAATGATGTCCGCGGTATTCTTCATTGATGGCATACCCAATATGACCTCCATAGTAAAGGTTATCATTGTACCCTATTCTCAAGTCACAATGACCCATGCTGTTTCCCCATTTGTCGCAAATTGTGAAGTGATATGCTGGTACATAGTCACTTATAGGATCTGCCTCAGTGGTCCTTTCCAAAATCAATTTGATTTCTTCACTTTCCAAGAAATCTGTATCTAGAAATTTCATAACAATACTTAACTATATCCAAAGTTAGTTATCTAAAATCTGTCCCCAAGCCTCTTCTTCTACATAGCCTGGAACATATCCTTTTAGTGATCCATCCTCATTAAAAACATACGAATATGGGAATGCGTTTACCCCATAAAGACTTAGCACTTCGAGGCTGACATCATGTAGAACTAAAAAATCATATCCAGCATCTTTCAGATATTTTTCTATATAATCAATATTACCTTCATTGTTTATCCCTGGATGTGAGATTAACAGTATTTGGGCATCATCCCTACTGTTCTTTAGTGCGTCTAAGCCAGGCAATTCCTGGTTACAATAATAACACCAAGTACCAAAGAAATTTAAGATTACTTTTTTTCCTTTAAATGATGATAAGCGAACTGGATTGCCTTCACCATCATTTAGCACAAAATCATATTTTTCAATATCACTTAAACCATCATCATCATTGTGGTTCTCTATTATTGATGGTTTGTTTTGAATATTACTAATATTTGCAGCTCCTTGATATAACATGTATCCACCCATTGCAATTACAACCAACGAAGCAACAGCACCAGTATACTTAACAATGTTTTTGCTCTTTTTCAACAAGTTTAAAACCGTTTGTGTAAATAGTCCCATTAAAAGAAAAATAACCACAAAGCCCAAAGAATAGGCAATTATATACAGCCAGCCAGTGACTCTATCTTGTTGAGCGGCCATAAACATCGCTTGGGCTAATAGAGGCCCAACACATGGTGACCAAGCAAACGAGAAAAAGAATCCTAAAGACCACGCTTTGGCAAAACTAAGTCCACCACGGGTATTCACATTCTTTCTAATAGATTTATTGAAGAAAGAAACCTTAATGATGCCGCTGGATATCAAGCCAAAAACGATAAGCAACAATCCACCAACAATCTGGAAAAAGACTGTATACTTATCAAATATTGCATTCAATAACCTAGAACCCAAGCCTATCAAAAAGAATACTGTTGAGATTCCCAGTACAAAACCAAGAGTCAACAAAAAAGTCTTGCGTCTATCATAACTCACATTCCCATCTTCATCTTCTATCTTAGTATCCTGTGTTAAATAACTAACATAAAGGGGAACAAGTGGTAAAACACAAGGGCTTAAGAATGATAATAATCCTTCTAAAAACAAAGTTAAAACTGACATAATTTTTTCCTCTACTCAAACAACGATAATTGATACATCAATGATTCTCTAAAATCTCCAACACCCAATCCTATTAGTCTAATAGGATCACCATCCCAAAGTTTATTCAACAGTCTCTGTCCATTTTCAAAGATTGTTTCTTCAGAATTTGTCGCATTATCAAGCTTGATCTGCCTGCTGACAGTATCGAAAGAATCATTTCTTAATGTTAATATTACAGTTTTTGCGTAAAAATGTCTCTTGTTTAGCTCATTAGAAATCCTAATAGAAAAATCTTTAAGATACTCATTTAGGAGATTTCGACTGTCACTGCTTGTTTCTAGTGTTCTAGAATAGCTGATGCTTTTTCTTTCATTATAGCTATCCGTCTTGATTTCACTATCATCTTTTCCATGAGCGTAATCATACAATAGTTTTCCATGAGACTTTAAAATGCTAATAAGTTTTAATTCATCGTAATTAGCAAGTTCTCCAATTGTATTAATACCTAGTTCTCTTAATTTCTGACAAGATGCTTTTCCTGCCATAAAAAGTTCTGAGACATCTTTATGCCACATTTTTTCTTCAAATTCATTTTGATATAAAGTATGCACTTTATTTGGTTTGGAGAAATCAGAAGCCATTTTTGCACACAATTTGTTGTTGCCAATTCCAACATTTACTGTAAAGCCAAATCTCTTAAAGATTTCGTTCTTTAACCTATAAGCAAAATTAACCTCATCTCCATATTTTTCTTTAACTTCCCCATAGTTCACAAAACACTCATCTATTGAAAACTGTTCTACAGAGGGAAAAACCATCTTGAGGAAAGCTATTAGTTTATTGGACATTTCCTTATAGAAAGTGAAGTCAGGTTTAGTAACAATCACATTGGGATAAATCCTTTGAGCTTCATATAAGTTGATTGGTGGTTTAATCCCAACCTTCTTAGCAGGAATGCTGGCGGCTACAACTACGCCGTGTCTTTTTGTTGGGTCTCCTGCTATTACACTTACTTCTTTGCGAATATCCTTACCATAACCTTCTTGTAACAGTTTAATTGCTGACCAGGATAAATAGGCACTATTAACATCTATATGCATGATGATTCTATTCATGTGTTCTTCATCCTCAAATACTCTTTTTCAAAAAAAAGATAAGTTTCATTCATGTTTTCTTTAATCAATCGAACAATCTTTTCACCTTCTTCAATTGTTCTTTCATATTGTTGAAGAGTGATATTACCATTATGGTAGGCCTCTAATAGTTCATCTCTATCCAGTTCATGTATATTATGTTTGTAAACAACATAATCCAAATACATGTCATTGAAAGTTGGATTATCTTTATTCGTATCATTACCATCAGTTATATCAATATATATCTGAAGTAATTTATCATTATCATCAAACATCACAGTGAACCAAGTATATTCACCTTCAAAGGCTAATTGAAGCCATGAGTAATTATTTTCAACAAGCGTTACTTTGTCTCCCTCAAAATCCTTAACTAAGGGCTCTTTACAATCTAAGATCTTCAACAGTGACATCTTGCCAGTTTTATTACCATAACTAAAGCTCTGAATAGTTTGTTTCTTATCCAGTATTCTAGTCCAGTCACTGCGCAACATATCCCTTTTATCCAACATTTTATATCTCAATCTCCAAAACAACTGGACAATGATCGCTACCTTCAACCTCATCAAGAATTAGGCTATCTTGAACTTGGTTCATCAATCTATTTGAAACTACGAAATAATCAATCCTCCAACCCACACCTCTTTCTCTGGCCATGGCTCTATATGACCACCACGAATACTTAACTGTATCAGGATAAAGTTTTCTAAAAGTATCACTAAATCCCGCAGCAAGCAATTCTGTAAACTTCGCTCTTTCTTGATCGGAAAAGCCAGCACTTTGATGATTTGTTTCAGGATTCTTCAAATCTATTTCGTTATGAGCTACATTCAAATCACCAGTATAAATTACAGGTTTACTTTCATCTAATTTGCTTAAATGCCTTCTCAAACAATCTTCCCAATATTGTCTAAAATCTATTCTTAAAAGTCCATCCTTTGAATTAGGAACATATGCACAAACAAAATAAAAATCTTTAAACTCTAGTGTTATAACTCTTCCTTCATTAGAATCATCACCATCAATATCATAGATAACATTGAGAGGCTCTTTCTTACTATAAACAAGTGTCCCAGAATATCCCTTTCTTTCGGCACTGTTGATGTACATGTGATAGCCATTAAACTTCATTGAATCTTCTAGTTGTTCAGGCTGCATTTTTGTTTCTTGTATGGCAAAAATATCCGCATCCATTTCTTTAAAGAATTCGCTAAAGCCTTTTTTCATACATGCTCTTAAGCCGTTCACATTCCAAGATATTAGTTTCATATTTATTTACCACCTCTAAATATTATATATTATCTCATAACAATCCTAAAAATAACTCAAGTTTAACTTGAGTTATTCTAATATTAAATCAAATATTTCTGTTAATGTCTTTTCTTCAAAAGATGATCCCAGGTAATAACACTTGCCTTCACCATATTCATTAACTGTGATGGCACTATATTCGCCAAATGGATTATCAACCCATTTCGCTATTTCTTCAGCGCTGGTCACCTTAAGCATTTCCTCAAAGACATGCCCTTCACCTTTGTCAGTCCTAGCAGATTGGCCAGTTAAAAGTGATTCATGCTCTTCAATCAAGCAACCAGTTAAATCAGTCAAATCAACTGGTAATCTTTTCCCGAAAACAAGATTATTGTCCTTGTCCTTCCAAGCGGTTCTAGCTGTCATTACTACCTTACCACCAGCTTTAACATATTCTTTTAGTCTAAATTTAAACTCATCATCCATAACAATCATATATGGAAGAATCACCACTTTATATTTTGAGAAATCAACATCAGAATTAATGATGTCACAGTTAAGGTGCCGCCTGTATAATTGTTCATAAAGCTTTTGACATTCTTTTTCATAATCAAATGTATCTGATTGTCTTTGAATACTCATTGATGATTTTGAATCATAGTCATAAACCATGCAGACATCTGCTTTTGGATACTCTATATTTCTATCTTTTACTTCCTTAAAGAATGATTGTGTTTCATAATACTTTCTTCTTTTCTCGTTATCGGCATCCAAAATGCCAAAACAGAATTGCTCAGCTCCTTTTGTGAAACCTCTATATCTAAAGAAAATTACATTTTCTACGCCATGTTCTAATGATTGCAGAGCCCATCCCTTGGCTTCATTTGGCTTAGGAGCATAACCAATATCATTATGACCTTGAGCGCCCATAATTGCTTCAGTAACCCAAATCTTTTCTCTTTTAAATCCTCTTGCGAAATCAACCGTAAAAGCTAAATCACTTTCTGACATAGGTGCTGGCTGACCACCCCAAACAGGATAGTTATTATAGGAAACAAAGTCTAAACATTGGGCTACGTCAAAAGGATTAAAATGCTTATTTATTGTACCGCCTTCAAAGTCGTGAGTCACAGCTAAGCTTGGATCAACATCCTTAATAGCTTGTACCATTGCAGAGATAAAGTTAACGGCTGAAAAGCTTCTAAATCTTTCCCACTCTAATCTTAAAGATGGATTTTGGGCAGTGAAAGATGGCCTAGGCAAAGGAATCTGTTCAAACTTTGAATAAGTATGAGTCCAGAATGATGTCCCCCATCTTTGATTTAAATCATCAATATCTCTATACTTCCCTTTTAGATATGAAATGAACTTTTTATGACAGTTTTCACAATAACACATATCACTGCCTTCATGGCCTATCTCATTATCCACTTGCCAAGCTACTATGGCTTTTTCATCTTTATAATGGGCAGCCATTGCCCTAGCTAAAGCAACTGCTTTTTTCAAATAGATATCACTATTTATGCAGTGACCTCTTCTGGCTCCAAAAGGCTGTCTATATCCTTTTTCATCTTCGTTCATAATGTCAGGATACTTTTCATACAACCAAGCAGGCATGGTTGCGGTTGGCACGCACATTAAAACATTTAAGTTCTTCTTTGCGGCCTTTTCAATTACCTCATCAAAGAAACTAAAATCATATTCGCTTTCAACAGGTTCAAACCTGTCCCAAGCAAAATCACCAATGCGTATTAAATTAGCTCCCAATTCTACAATGTTATCAAGATCCTGGTCTACAAGTTCCATCCCCCATTGTTCTGGATAATAATCTACTCCTCTATATTTCATTTGAATTTACCATCCAATAATCTATTAACTGCCTCTGTATATTCTTTTTCAGCACACATGAATGCTGCCGCATGACCACATCCATCTATCAAGTGTAATTCCTTTGGTGAAGCACAAGCTTCATACATGTTTTCAGACATATAACAAGGAACATAATGGTCTTCTTTGCCATGAATAAACAAAATAGGTATGTCTGTATGTTTAACACATTCTTCACCAACGGAAGTGTTGAAATCAACATTATTAATTAACTTAGACCAAAACCATGCCAGATATCCAACTGGGAAATAAGGAATGTGATACATTCCTTCAATTAAGGCTTTGCTGATGCCTAAGATGGAGTTGAAACCACAATCATCAATAATGCCACATACATTCTTAAGCTTCATATCTGCACAATGGATTACTGTAGCACCACCCATTGAAACACCATGAAGATATATCTTTGGATTATCATATAGTTCATTAATCTTATCTACCCATTTAGAAACATCAAACCTATCCAATTCTGAAAAGCCCAAATATCTGCCTTCAGAGTTTCCGTGTGCCCTGTCATTAACGCATAAGACTGTGGAACCTCTTTTTTGATAGATTTGAATCTTGTCACAATAATCCCAATACATACTGCTTTTATAGCCGTGAACACAAATAACCACTTCCTTAGGATTACCCTCCAACAAGTATCCCTTCAACTTCAAGCCATCAAAAGAAATGACTTCAAGTTCTTTGAATGGAAGCTGATTAAATCTTTCAATTAATGGTGCTTGATATTCTGTTAGTTTTCTGGCAGTTGGACGCATTAAATCGCCTTCCGAATCAGGAAAGTTTGGATCGTTGTTTTCTCTGGCCTTAAACTGATTGTCAAACACGCTTGTGAAAACATAATAACCAGCATATAACAATACGGCCAATATTATTGCTAAAAATATTAAAAAATATATCATCGCTAGTCTACCTGAACATTATCTAAATCAACATCTTTTGTCTCTTTAACTTTTAACATCATGATTACTAATGATATTGCCATTAAAGGCAAATATGCGACTGTCAAAACTACTGGAAGATTGAGTGAACCTGCAACCATTGTCACAACATTGTTATAAACCATGTTCAGACCTGTACCAACCATACCAACTAATTGCATTGACCCAACAACAGATGCTCTGATTTCAGTAGGAGTTGATTCAGAGGTAATCACAAAGTAAATCATATCTGAAATTGACCATAATCCCGCAATAGAGATTCCATAGGCAAAACCTGTTACATAAGGATTTAAAGGATAAATACAGCCATAGGCAAATACTGCCAATCCAAGTGCTGCCCATAGCCCTAAAATTAGAGCAGACTTTTTACGTCCTAATGAGTCAGTTAAAAAACCACCTATCATTGTGAAAATGCCATTAATGACAGGATAGAACATTAAAATGATGTTGGAAGCATCCACATTCATTACTCCATTTGCTACACCTGCTTGAATCATTGGTTGATACTTCCCTGTGTAACCTGTTGAAAATGCCATGATTAATGCCACAATCGCAATAGCTCTGGTTTGTTTATGGCTGAATATGTATTTAAACGCTCCCCAAACAGAAACACTGTTTTTATTCTCTTTTTCTTGAGCTTGTTTCACAGCCAGCTCTTTAGCTTTTCTTTCTTCTTCACTACTCTTTAAATAATCCAATCTCTTTTGAGTGAATACTGGTGTTTCCTTAACAAAGAATATTGCCGCAATACCAATCACAAAGGCCAGAATAATCGGAATAATGAAAACATTCCTCCAAGTACTTGGAATTGCATCATTCACAAAGAACTTAACAAATAATCCCAATAATGAAACGGAAATCAATGCCAAACCTTTTGTAATTGAACAAAGTTTTGCTCTATGTTCCTTTGGTGCACATTCCATGATATAGATAACCTGCATGTCATTAGGTGTAAAGAAAGTAAGAATTACAGTACCTAAGATATAAATTGGAACACTTTTGGAAATGATACACACTAACATGCCAACACCCATTCCCAAAGTGTTAATAATCAAAAACAATCTTCGGCCATACTTATCAGCTAAAGATTTGTAGAATGGTGACACTAAATAAATTAGATAGGCTGCTGTTGTTACTAAGCCTAAAGTACCAGAAGCATTATTATACTCATCACTACCAAAAGTGGTATTAAATAAATCACAGATAGTTTGAGTTTCAACAACACCTCTAACACTTGATGCCAGCTCGTCCACAATGTAAACGACACTTAGCACAACAATAAGAATCAAAAAATAGTTTTTGTGCTTATGAAAAGCACTTGCAGCTTCAAGCTTCGCAATCTCTTTTTGCTCTCTTTGTCTTAAAGTCATATATTATGATCCCCTTGATTTTCACTTTTATTATATAATGAATCCGAGGGTTGGGATATGACAAAATTAAACGAGAAAGCAATTGAACTGGTCACAAAGCTGCCAAAGATTTCAAAGACAATTACTTATTCAAGAGTATCTTTTGATTTTTACCAGAATAATGCAATTATGTATAAACTGGATGGTAAGAATATCAACTGGTTTTTTTCACTAGCAAAATCTGATAACGAAATTTTAGATACTAGATTTCTCAAAAGAAAAAAAATAACTCAAAGGATAAAGAATGACACTTGTTTTATTGATGTTGTTTATCAAAAGAATGACACTAAACTAATTCAACACTTTGAAATTTTAGAAGATAAAAACTACTTTATAAGTTATATTACCATCACTGGCTCAAAAACAAACTATCTTGTTCCTATGGATTTTGGTTATCCAGCAAGCATTTGTGATGAATTATTTTTATCCTTGAACGAAAAAATGATTTTAGTCCCATACGATAACGACATGTGGGTCCATTACGAATCGACACCTCTTAGACCAGGAAGAACTAGTTATGATGTTACCGTTATACATGAAGACCAAAGCAATAAGGGATTGCTTATAGGAGCTTTAGACTTTGACACTTGGAAAAATGGGGTTAAGTGCAGCGGTTGGGATGCAAGATGCTTTTCAGCAATTAGTGGAATTGCAGATGAATGCACTCACGATATTGTTAATCATGGTTACATTGAAGGCCCAGAAGTTAAATCTTCACGCTTTGTCTGCGGTTTTTACCAAGACAAGAAAGAGGCACTGGAAGAATATGGAAAATTAACTGTTAATCCTAATGGCATTTACCACTGGAATCATGGTGTTCCTTTTGGATGGAATTCCTATTCTGCTTTAACTCTTTATACAAATATTAATCATTTCAAAAAAGCAGCAGAATTCATAAAACAAGAATTACCAAATTTTAAGTCTGAAGATGGTGTTACCTTTATCAATTTTGATGCTATATTTGGCATAAGCAAAACTCAAATCAAAAAAGCCATAAAGCAATTACATGCAAACAACCAAAAAGCAGGATGGTATATGAATCCTTTGTCTCATTTGGCTATTCAGGACTCAGTCCCTTTGAAGGGAAACACTAACAAACATCGTAAAGACATTCTTTTAAAGACAATGGATGGTTTAAATTATCCAACTATAGATGGTAAATATCCAATTGACATTACCATCCCAGAAGCTGAAGAAGACTTCAGACTTGCACTTCGGGAGTTTGTTGAAATGGGCTTTGATTACTTAAAACTTGATTTTTTATCCCATGGAGCAGTGGAAGGAAAAAGGCATAATCCTAACATTAAGACAGGCCGACAAGCATTAATGTATTTTTATAACATTGTTAAGGAAGAACTGGACCCAAATAAGATAGGCAGGGAAATCTTCATTTCTTCATCAATTGACCCTCTGTTCCCTTGTGGCTATTCACATTCAAGAAGATGCAGTTGCGATGCTTTTGGACATCGTGAGGATGTTGAATATATTTTGAACGCCTTGACATATTCATGGTGGACTAACAATTCAATATATCAATTCAATGATCCTGACCATACCGTCTTATATAATTCTATGGTTGATGGTCGGGGAGCAACTTCTGAAAATGAGGCTAAATCAAGGTATAATGCTTCTGTCATTAGTGGAACAGTGATGTTATTATCTGACAACTTTGGTATTGATGGTGATCAACAAATAATAAACCATTCCATCCAGAGAGCTAAAAAATTTGCCAATAATGAGGAATTAAACAAACTGGCAAGAAGGAACGTGGCTTTCAAACCACTCACAATAAGTGAAACTTCAAATGTTTACTATTCAGATAATTATGTGGCAGTGTTTAATTTTGATAATGCTACCAAAGAGTTTGTGATTAATCCAAAAGAAATAGGATTTAAGAACATTGGCAAACTAATAAATCTAAATGATTCAACCACAATGGATTACAATGGCATCATTAAGATTAAGCTAGAAGCTTATGATTCAGCAATATTCAAAACAAAATAACCTGTTGGATTTAACCAACAGGTTATTCTATAGACCTAGACCTTTTGCTATTGTAACAATGAAGTCTTGAACATTAGTGACAATTCCTTTTGATGACATAGATCCCCTATCTATCAGTTTGTTAATGGTGAATTCCGATATATCTACACAATAGAAATATACTGGTCTAATACTGCCATCACTTAGAGTTCTATACATTGGTGTCATATTACCAGTTGCAATGCTATGCAAAGTGGTTGCCATACAAATAACAGTAGTTGCTTTTCTAACATGACTTCTCATTGCATCTTGGGCCTCATAAGCATTTGCGTACACTGGAGGCAATGGACCATCGTCTCTGATTGAACCAGCTAACACATAAGGAACATTATTCTTTTCCAACGAATATATAATGCCATCGTCAATATTTTCTTCTTCAATGAATTTTTTGATTGACCCATGGAACCTAACTTTATTAATTGTATCTATATGGTTGTAATGACCAATTGGTTGGTTTTCTTGAGTATAAATATGCTGACCCAATGCCGTTTCTAAATAAGCACCTTCCAAATCATGAGTAGCAAGGGCGTTCCCCGCCAGCAATGCATCAACATATCCATTGTTGATTATTTTTGAAAATGCTTCCCGTGCATCTTTATCAAAAGAAAACGCTGGTCCTAAAACCCAAACAACATAACCGTGTTCTTTCTCATATTTAAGTAATTCAATTAATTCATCATAATCTTTGGAAAAAGCGGTCTCCCTGCTTCTGCTGTTTCTAAAAAGGAAATTATCCAGTTGTTTTTTATCCTCTTCAAAAGCACCAAAATGCACATATATGCCTTCTTCACAATCTTCAGTTCTTCCACAAACAACTAAATCATCCTTTTTTAAATTCCTAAATTCTTTAACTAGTATTTCCTGCCCATCAAAAACAGGAACACAGTCCATGCGGGACTCTTTTGCCAGGTACCATTCACCATTGATTTTAAAATATTCAGGAAAGATACTTGTTGCATGATAATCATCTGGTGCAACCCCATCAAACGGAGCTTTTAACAATTGACAATCTGGTGAATTTAGAAACTTCTCCTGAGTAAAATCAGGTGAAATGAATTGAGCTAATTTAAATGACATAATCAACCTCTCTTTCTAAGACCAATCTCTTCATGATTAAGAATTCGCACAATATTTATTCTATGCTTAAATATGATAATTAGAGAAACAACAAGTAATATCACTATGTTGACAGTGCTTTCTTTCATTACCAAGTAATAAATAGCAACAATTATTGTTGTGGAAATGGTGGCCAATGCAATGTAATTAGAGACAAGTGTTACAACCACGCCATATAAAATCATCGCTAAAGCAAGCTTCCAGTTTATTGCTAGTAGAAAGCCAATATAACAAGCATAGCCCTTGCCACCCTTAAAGTTCATATAGAAGGGAAAGATGTGCCCAATGATGGCACAAGCTCCAGCCACAAATGGAATAACGTCATTTGCTGGATATAAATTCTTACATATTAAAACCGCAAGAAAGGCCTTTAAGGTATCAATGACAGCAGTCATTACACCAGCCTTCCAACCTAAGTTAATTTTCACATTGGAAGCACCAGCATTTCCACTGCCTCTATCCCTAATGTCAAAGCCCTTACTTTTGCTTAAAAAATAAGCTGTGTTTAAACAACCTAAACAATAGCCAATAATAGAACAAATTAAATATTCCATACATTTATAGTATATTACAGAATTAGACTTATTCTACTAAAAAATGCTGTTTAACAGCATCTTATTTTTTAGATATGTACTTCCATTCCCCATCAACTTTTTGAAACCAACTCTTTACATTCATGGGAAATGTTCCTGTAGCTCCATAAGCGGTAGCAGTTAAATAGGCCCTACATTTTATACATGAGTATTCACCTTCAATTGTCACTTCAACATCTTTTAGTTCAGTATGTTTATAATCCAATCTTCCCATTTCAATATCTTTTAAGTATTGCGCCTTGCTTTGGACTGTTCCACTCATATGGACAAATTGAGCATCAATCGGTTGTAACATAAATGTTCCTATGCCTACTACTGGACACTCCAGTTTATTATTTAATTTAATTTTTTCCATAATTACACTCCTTACATATTCTCATTAATCCAGTCAACAACTGCTTGTTCACTTTTGTTGGCGTTAGCGCCTCTAATTGCTAAACCTTTAACAAATTCAGCTCCATTAATATATTTCTTTAAATCACTTTCACTATGACCCATGCCACTTCCTTCATGAGTCATGATAGGGAATATCTTTTTACCCTCAAAATCCAAACCCTCAATAGCGCTAAAAATCGCCATTGGATATGTGCCCCACCAACAAGGACCAGCTATAAACACATTGTCATATTTAGAAATATCACTTAAGTATTCTTTCAGTTTTGGTCTTTCATCATTATCAAGTTCCTTTTGGGCTTCTCTAATACAATCCATATAGCTTTTTGAGTATTGTTTTTCTGTATCTACCTTAAATACATCTGCACCAAAATTTTTCTGAATGAACTCAACCACATACTCTGTATTTCCCTTTTCAATATTTTTTATTCCGCCACTTACATAGTTTTCACCACTGCGTGAATAATAAATAACCAAATTATTCATAAATACATACCTCCTACATTTATATTTTAAATCTTGCATATTTAGTTTTCTAATTGAGGTAATTATGAACACAAAACAAATTGAATATATCCTTGAGCTTTCAAAAACCAAAAATTTCAATAGAGCAGCAGAGAATTGCTTCGTTTCTCAACCTACTATGACCTATCAAATTAATCTTGTTGAAGAAGAAATAGGTTTTAGAATTTTTGACCGTTCTGGTAAAGGTGCTGCCATCACCCCAGCTGGTGAACAATTTATCACAACCTTAAGAGATGTCCACTTCCAATTAAAAAGAGCTATCGAACAAGGCCAAAATTTTTCAAGAAAATATCGCGATGATATTAGAA
>CADBLN010000029.1 GCA_902795525.1 uncultured Erysipelotrichaceae bacterium
TCTGGGATGACGATAAGAAAGAAACTCTTGATGCTGCTTATGCAACAACAGAAATTGAAAAGACTGAGAAAACTGACATGATATTCGAAAAGGCTACTGAATATGTTAGAGAAGAAGTCTATAACAACATACAGCACAGAAAGCCTTTAGAATCTACCAAAGAAGCACAAAGGAAAATCGTTGAAACTGTAAAGGAGAAATTATATGAGGATAAGGATTTAGGAGAAGTATTCCATGTAAATGAGGATATATTTTCCGCATGGCTTTCAGACATGACCGAAGAAGCACATCGTGTCGCCCAAGACAAGTTTATCCCTATCCCGACGGTAAAGATTATAGATTCCGGGAGCGAGGAATATGCCTTCTCGGATTTCAATTTAGACATGAGTGAGTTTAAGCATGTTCCAATCGAAAATGAGATTCTCATTCAGAACTTAGAGGATTTACATGATAGAGAACGCATTAAGGGTAATGCCATCGACTTTGAAGGTTATAATCCGAAGAAGGTATTGTTGGATGAGTTGAGAAGCAAGCCTGAAATTGATTATCAAAAATGCTCTGCCCTAATCCAGAAACTGATATTACAAGTATGCAACCATTATGAGCAAGGATATGGTGCAAATGGTCTTCAAAACATCGTCATGATGCACAAGAAAGACATCGCCAACAACCTTTACAAACAAATGATGGATCACTTCTATTGCAGTAACACTTCTTTGAAAGAAGAAGTTGTTGGGACAAGGAAATACAATCTTCAACAGACATATTCTTTCAAGGAGAAAGTCGATTTATTCTCTAATTTCACGAAGAATATTCAGGCGGTACTATTCACAGGAATAAAAAAAGGAGTATTTGACTCTGCGAAATTCCATAGTGCAGAAGGAGAACTATCTTTTGCAAGAATGCTCGAACGAGATGCAGATGTTGTAAACTGGCTCCGTCCTCATCCAAAAGAATTTGATATCACCTACAATCGTGGCAGAAATTATGAGCCGGACTTCGTTGTTGAAACCGAGGATAAGATATATCTTGTTGAGGTTAAAGGTGAAGATAAGCTTACCCTTCCTGATGTTCTTGCTAAAAAAGAAAGAGCAGTCCAATATTGCAAAGTGGTATGCGATTGGGCTAAGGAGAATGGGTATAAGCCTTGGCAATATCTTTTCATCCCATCCACAAAAATTAAAGGCAACTCCACCTTCTTGAAACTTGCCGAGGAATTCAAGGAGTTATAAACAACATGAAAAAAGCAAGTCCAGCTGGGCTTGCTTTTTAGCTTATTCGTCGTCTTCATCATCCGATGGATTTAGATAGTCATAATAAACTTCTTTCCACTCTTCCAAAGATGAATCTTCCATTGCTTTTGTTGCTTCCTCGCTTTCAAGTGTTGCAACATATTTCTTCGCAATTTCATATCCCTCTTCAATGGTGTAATCTCGGTCTTCATATGCATCGCAGAACTCAGCCCAGATAGCCGGGTCAGCGGAACCAATGCCTTCAAACAAGAATGGATTCATTGAGCTGCATATGTTGCCAAGCTCTTCTGTTTGATGGTCATCCCAATAAGCATCGAGATAGAAGAATGTCATTACGAATATATCCCATCTATTCATTACTTCTTACCGCCTTTCTTATTTTTCCTCTTCTTCGGATTTCTATTTAATCCTGTTTGTTTATCCCATGGTTTCGGGGTTTTGTTTTTACCCCCTTCGTTGATTGTTCCATTGCGATGTCTAGCCCATAGCTGACTTCCATCCTTCATAATCTTAACATTCCATGAGTTACCATACTTATCTTTGCCCTTATAATAGCTCTTATCATTAGCTAGGTCTTTTAGTTGCTTGCGATGATAAGGTGTATCGGTCAGGTGACCTTCTCTATCTCCAAAGATATGTTTTAGCTGTGCTTTACCTTTTGGAAGTGTCACATTGCCATCAGTATTTGGTATTTCTGGAACCTTATTCTTTCCTGATGTATTTCCGAACCCACCATGTTTTCCAGCACCCATCAATCCACCCCCTGACTGTGATACGTTGAAGTATCACTATCGAATTGATGAATCGGAATGCCCATCTCCTTATACTTGAAGAAGTATGCATCGGATGCAGAACCATAGACAATAATTGCAGATGGCTTAAGTCTTTCAATTACATGGTCTAGTCCTTGCAGAAAGAACTTACGATCATCGGTAACCTTTATTGTTCCGTGGCTGCCTACAGCAATAACGCAGTTTTGAGACACGCCATCACAACATATATCATAAGTCCTATCGTCTCCATAGCGGATATTGACAATAATATCTATACCCTCACTTTGGAGCCAATGTCCGACAGCTCGACTTCTGTAAATATTCCAGATTTGCATCGCAAGAGGCATATCTCTATAAGTGCTAAAATCTGGTAGGATAACGCCTTTGAATTTCTTCAGAATGGGAAGATAGGTTCTTGGCTGTCTCCATATCCTTTCAAAGTCTGCATCGTCCTGATAAAAATGCACCCACTGATCATAATCTTTCGTTTTTAGTGCATCTGTAAAGGCTATAAGCCTGTTCGGTATCTTATAAGTGGGAAATAGGACTGGAAATTCATACTTCCCTGCATATTCAGCGTCCGATACCATGAATGCGTTGAATACGTCTCTACATGAGCTACGATTTACATTTTCTTTTGCCATAACGACACCTCATCTTTCTAAATTCATATTGAATTTTTGTGACGAATGTGTCATTATATAGATACTGTTCGATGAATGACACATTCATTGATTTGCCCTGTAAGTTGCGCCAACAACTTGTGGGGCTTTTTAATTCTTTAAACATAAGTTTTCCTTTCCGCTTCAATGTGAAGCTATTTTTCATTAGTTATAGTCTATTTTTTTCTTTAGCCTCCTCTCTGAATTTTTTTCTATGAAATGCTGCTGCCGCTTTAGACACGCCGCATTCTTCGACAAGTTTTTTAGGCATATAGCTAGATACCAGATGAGCTGGCATCATCATCTCTCCGGCAAGGCACTTGGCTTGCCACTCTGGATCGCAATATGTTATAACCTCCTCGTTGGAAAAATTACGTTGCAAACTGAATTCCAAGAAGCATAACATTATCCAATGTGCAATTTCATGCATTATAGTCATCCTGTGTTGTCCGTCACCTTCACACGCTCCGTCATATACGCTTTCTTTAATGCGAACAATGCCCTGAGTAATGACGGTTTCTCCATGTACGTTAGCTGGAAAATAATCATCCTCAACGATTTCCCAGTTGAAACCTTCAAACATCCTTGGCATTAGTTCTAAAAACTCTACCACTGGAAAGTATATTACATCTTCTAACCCTGCCGATTTTCTGATGACATACGCTAGTCTTCTTAAGTCTTTTCTAGATTTTGCTTCTACACTATATCCAGTTCCCATTTATCTACTCTCCCTTGCTGCGTTTATTCAAGTAGTCCGTGAAGAATTGGATATCCTCATCATCCAGTTCACCGAAAGTTCTTGCAAACGAGATCGCAAGCCCTTTTCTATCATCTGGAAGGGAACGGATATTGATCTCTACAGTGTCATTTGATTCAAGAATCGCATTATCCAGTGCTTCGATGTCCTCTTCAGACAAATCATATTTCTTCACTATCTTGTTGCGCATAGATTTTGGCATTTTCTTCTTACCATTTTCAACTGCTGATAAGAAGGCTGAGGTCACATCTAACTTAGTCGCCATTTCTTTAAGAATTTCATTGTTATTCATTCTCATTTGTCTTAAAAATTTACCCACTTGTGTTAGCATGTTTTCGTCCTCTTTTCTGTTTTTCCTTTTGCTTTGGCTTTTGTTTTTGTTTTAGTTTTAGTTTTTGCCTTTGCGAAATCCCTTTACAACACCATAATATACAAAACTAAAACGCTTGTCAACCTTTTTGGGTTAATTTCTTAACCGTTAAAGGTAAATCCAGGAATTATAATAAAAGGCATCCTGCCAACAACACGGCAAAATGCCCCTATTTCTGCACCAATCCCTGTTCAGACAGCCGGTTTCCTAAACCTTCTTTACGAACAAGGACTTTTAACTCCTTAACAACTTCTAGTTGGGCTTTACTCTTCTCATCTTTTGGGTTTCCACCTCCATAATATACATCTGGATATCTTCCAAGATACTGTTTACAATATTCCATTTGAGCTCTAAACTCTTTTATCATTTCATCATATTTAACGCCCTCAACTGGATGCTCTTGTTGATTAACGCGTTTCCATTTAAAGTTACCATCAGCAGTGACTAATGATGGCACTTCGCTTGGATCCAAAACTGGATGACCCCACATGTGTGTATGCCAACCAACTGAAATCCAAGGTCTTTCCCTTAGATATTCCAACATTTCAACTACATCAGGCCAGTCAAACATACAATCACAATGCGTAGTAAATCCATGCTCTATTGTTTTTAAAGTTCCAAGATTATGAACATGTGTGTAACCAACATCATCACATCTAAATATTATTTTCATTCAAATTTCCTCTTTCTCTGTTATCATTGTATATTATCAGGTGACATTCAAAACATCAAAAAACACTTCAATAAAAAGCATTTCTAACTTGAAAACTATTACCACTTTTACTAATATTTCTTTAGGTGGTTTTTATGAAAAATATGAAAAAGACTCCATTAATACTATTCGCAGTAATTGTCTTACTAGTTGCATTAGGTTTTGGAGGTTGGCAAGCATACAAATTATTATTTTCAAACAGAGATTTAGAGCTTTTAGGCTATTCTCCTCAGTCAATTAAATCTATCAATGAAAAAGATTTAAAGGATGTTTTTATAGAGGCAGGTCACTCAGAATTAATGATTTACGCATTCCAAAATAATGAGAACGCTATTGATGAATATGAATATTACTTAATTCCTGATGGCAGTTTTTCAAGTGAATTAAGTACCGAGTATATTTACAATAACGTACGTAAACTACAACAAAAAGAATATAGTGCCAATAATGTGCGGAACATTATCATGTCATTACCAGATTCATCATTACGATATATTGTTGAAAAAGACAAACCAGAAAACATTGCGGTGTTCATTGATGCCATAAAGGCTGGTTTCAGTAATGATGAAAGTTATACATTAGCTAATGGGTCAGATGAGCTTTGGGAAAAAATATCTCAGGGTACTATCTCCATTGACACTATAAACCAACTGCTAGAAAAAGGTTATGTAATTGGTGATATTAATTCCATACTGTTAGGTTTAGGTGAGGAAGATGTAAAAATGGTATTATCAATGAAACATATACCTAATCTGGCAAAGTTTTTGGATAGTAACCTGGATTTCAAATTATCTCTGCTTCCTCGCTATCTCATTTACATCAAATATCATGATGCTTCAATAGAGGAAGCCATGAATACTGTTAATGCTGACAAAGATGTTTTGGCAAAAAATCAAATAGATTTCGCTTCATTTTATATCAGCGATCCATTTGTAGCAACAAACCCAAATTCATACACGGTTTTGGTTAATAAAGAGAATCGCTTACCTGCCGATTATGAGCCAGCCGACTTGGTATATTTGCCAGATGGTTACTATGGAAATAATCATCCTATGAGAAGTGTAGCGGCCAATGCCTTGATAAGTCTGTCGGATGCTGCTGTAAAAGCAGGTTATCAACGAATCATTGGTCAAAGCAATTATCGTAGTTATGGTCTTCAAGAAACTCTATATAACAACTATGTTAGAGGCTATGGACAAAAAGAGGCTGATGTTTTCTCAGCACGGCCTGGCTTTTCGGACCACCAAACTGGTTTAGTTAGTGACATTGCTACTGCCACAATTGACATGGAAAGCTTTGACACTTATAGTGGGTACAAATGGGTCTTAGACCATGCCCATGAATTTGGTTTTATTCAAAGATATCCTAAAAATAAAGAATACATAACTGGTTATGAATTTGAATCTTGGCACTTTAGATATGTAGGCGTTGAAGCTGCTACAATGATTCACAAGTTTGGTTGGACCCTAGAAGAATATAAAATGGTGTTTGACTAAAAAATCTCTTCACTGAAGAGATTTTTTCAATTTCTTTGCTTCCACATAAATGTCATAAAAGAATTCTACATCTTCCCAAGACAAACTCAGCGACCTCACCTCAATTAAGTTTTCTTTTAAAAAGTTTACTGAACAGTATTTGTCACCAATCTTATTTTGAAATTCCCTATATTCTTCGTAATTCTTAAAGCTCCCATCACCATTAACAGCTAATTGCATAAAGTCTTTTTTATACTTGCTGTGCAATAGTGTCTTATTCTTGTATTTATCATTAACCAGCACTTCAAAAAAACACTTCTTAAGCTCTTCATCAGCTCTAAAATTTGCGTGCACCCCACAATTATCGGTAAACTCAAAATTATCATAAAAGTTAATGATTGAGCATATATCCTCAAACAATGGTTTTAGCTCACTTAAAGGAAATGGGTTTAGAACTATTTCCACATTAAGAAAAGCCCCAATGCTGTTGTCTTTAACAAACTTCCCCTTCCCAGCAACAAGCTCTTTTAATTTTGTTAAACCTGTTTTTATATACGTTCTAGACCGCCTTTCATAGGTAACCGCAAATTCAATCTCTAACCCACAGCAATCTTCAACATCAAAAAACACCTTCTTATCGCTATCTTTAAAAGCAAGAAGTCTTTCATAACTCTTCCTGTCAAAAAATCTTCTAATTATATGCTTCATACTACTTCTCTAACTAAATATTAAAATAAATTTGTGAAATTTTAATGTATAACTAGCTCTCTTTATACATATGTGGATATTGGACAAGTTGACCTTGATAGATTATCTTGGCACCAGATATACCCATAAAATCCATGGGTTGTGCAATATTGCCCATCTCTAAAAAGACCTCAATGTCACCTTTATTAAGAGCATTCATTACAAACTTTGAACAATATAAGGCTCTATCCCTTTCATAATTCACATGAAATCCCGCCAATAACAAGCCTAAAACATCATACTTATATAAGCTCTTCTCTTCTTCTATTGAGCTAATGTACTTAATGATATTGTCATATTCATATTCACTGATCTTAATTTCCAATATTAAAACCTGTGTTTTATTAAACCTTTTGAATGTCCCATAATAAACTGATTCATGCACAAATCCACCAATAAATGGGTTATAGGCATTTAATCTACCAAATGAACACATATCAGAAAGGTCTTTGTTTAAACTTATTGATGAATGATTATATTTCTTGCCTTTTAAAACCTTTAGTAGCCTGGATAATATTGTTCCAGTTTGCGATAAAACAACATACACACTTTTCTCATTCATCAACGACTTACCCCTTTCAATGTGAATTAATTATACATTTCCTTTTTTCCATTCACAAGAAAAACCCCTCCATTAGGTTGTCCTAATTTTGGGGTTAAGTTCAATTACTCTACTACTTATCAATGATATCTGACACAACATCTACAATATCTTTTCCAGCACTGACTCCTTGTTTCTTCTCATATGCACCAGATTCCTCCTCAAATGCACCCTTTATACTTTCAACATCGTCTACTAATCCAGCTACACTTGCGACTTGATCAAACCCAAGTATTGAAGCGATATCCGAGATGATTGTAGCTTTCTCTGATATACCTAGCTCTCCTTCTTCTAGGGTTGCCTTGATATCTCTTCCTGACACAAAGACATTGATGACCGTTGAGATGCCTGGTATACCTAATAAGTCGGCAATCTGTCCCATATTATCTAGTGATTCATCAGATTTGAAATTTGGTTTTAATAATGGAAGCATGAGTTTTACTAAAATTCCATAGTTGTTTGTGCCTTTTGGTACATAGTTAATTAAAGCTTTTTCTTTAACCAACCTATCCAGTTCTTCTTTATTATTTTGTATAAGTTCTTCAGGTAATACTAAGCCTATATTTTGTTCAGCCAAATCATCATTCTTTAATTCCAGTATTGTAGATAGTTGGTTATCATCTTCAATATCACAGATGGCGATGTCTGGTTCATTTTCTACAACACTTTCTTTAAAACCTTCAAAATCACTTGTTGAAACTTCTAAGTAATGTTGTCTTTTTAGAAGTTTTATCAATTCTTCGTTCAAACTACATACCACCACACTCTTATCTTCAACTGATGGCTTAAACTTATCAGGACCATCGGCAATCTTTTCTTTAGTTATTGGTAGCCCGTTTTTCTTAAAGAAGAAGAAAGCTGCCCCTACTAAGGCAATAGCACCTGTTCCTGCAATCACTAAAGGTATTGGATTTTTCCTAGGAATCTCTTGGCTAATCTTTTCTTGACATGTCTTACATGTCTTAGTCTCTAGACCTGTTGAAACATATGATGGTTCTTTTTCAACACTCCACTCTTCTGGATATTTATGACCTAGTTTAGGTAGTACAACTTCAACATCTTCATCACATCTTTCACAATGGCATATCTTTAAACCATCTTCTTCACATGTGGCCTCTTTGGAAGTTTTACCTTCATCCAACTTGTGGCCTAGAGCTTTTAATACTACCTTTTTTTCATCATTACATCTTCTACAAGTCTCATGAACATGCCCATCTTCTGTACATGTTGGTTCGACTCTTTCTTCCACATAATCATGGCCTAATTTTTGAATTGTTGCGGTATTTTTATCACCACATCTTGTACATGTGTTTGTCTCTAAACCATCCTCTGTACAAGTGGCTTGTTTAGTGATGACTTTTGTATAATTATGACCTAAGGCATTAATGGTTGTTTGATAAGAATTGCCACACCTTGAACAAGTATGTGTTGCACTACCATTACTTAAGCATGTCGCATTGGCTGTAACTGTTGTCACATGATTATGACCTAAAGCAGGAATACTAGAACTACCAAGGTTTGTCCCACACCTACTGCATGTTCTGGTTTGTGAACCTTGACTAGTGCATGTTGCGGAGTTTGTTACATTTGTCACTACCGAGTGCCCTAATGCTGTACCAGCTACTGTTACAGTAGCGTTATGACTGCATCCAGGTGTATTACACATGACTGAAACAACCTGATCACTTGTACAAGTGGCATCACTGTTAATTGCGGCAACAACTACAGTGCCTAAATGAGGTGGAGTTAAGCTAGAGCATAACGGACAATCACCATAAACTTCTCCAACTGATAATCCATGAACAGTAAAATAATCATGTTTAAATGAATAAGTACCTATACTAAAGAAAACAATTACGAGTATAAATAGTTTAGCTACTTTTCTTTTCATTCAACTACCTCAAGTCGATCATCCACATCAAATCCTAGGTGCTTATTCTCGCCAAAGTATTCTAGTAAGTTTTGAACATCACTAGTCGTTAATACTCTTGGTTCCCCATTTTGTCTAACTTCATTTAATGTAATATTCAAGAAATCTTCTAGATTGTTGTAGTGAAAGTCTTGAAGACCAACAGTATATATCTTGTTGTCATCTATTTCTTCGCCATCTAGTTTACATTCCAGTAGCTTGTGCTCTGACTTAGAATATTTAACACGCATTCCTTTTGATAGTTGATAGAATTCAGTGTGATTACCAATCCAAGCTTCGTCACGATAAATATATAACAACATCTTTTTAAATTGAGCCCCAGTCACTTTTATGCCATATACTTTACTCTCATATGGATAACACTCAGTAAAGTCTTGGAAAGTAACAACTGGTCCCATTTTTTCTTTTCGAATAGATCCAGAACCCATTAAGAAGATATCCACTCCCAATGTATCCTTCATCGCATCCGCAAAGACACCACCCATCTCTGTCTGCATCCACCTATCAGGGTGAGTAAGTTCATAGTCAAAATTTGCCACTGTTTTAGCATACTTTAAATCTGTTTTTTCTTTAATAGAATAAACTAGACTTCGAATTCTACTGTCCTTAGGACATGTTTCTTCATTTATAGGTATGGCTTGCCACTTATAGGAATCAATACAGTTATTCTCTGTATCAATGACAATATCAAACCTACCTATTTGGTCTGTACCTGTACCAGCTTGGGTAATGACAATATTATTTACTTCTTCTGCTTCAGATAATAGTGTATGGGAGTGTCCACCAATGATGATATCCACACCCCAACTAGGGTCTAATAACCTTGCGAGTTTCTTATCTTCTTCATAACCAATATGTGTTAAAAGGACTGTTAAATCTATGTCTAAAGCATTATAGGTATTACAGATTTTACCTACCTCAATAGCCGCATCCTCAACACCAATAAATGAGCCAAAATAGTTCTCACTTTTAGTTTGGGAAATTACTTCTTCAGTTAGTATGCCGATGAAGAGAATCTTCATCCCATCTATTTCAATTATCTTATACGGTTTAAATAACCTTGTATTATTACTTTTGATATACAAATTAGCATTAACAATTGGAAAATCTGCCATCTTTTCTAAGAATAGTAGATGCGCTACTCCATAATCTGTTTCATGATTACCTAATGTAACAACATCAGGAGCTAGATGGTTAATTATTTCAATGGTGGATAAACCTCTAAACTCACTGTCCAAAACTGACCCTCTAAACATGTCACCGGCAATGACATATAGAACATTAGGATCAACATTGCGACACTTTGTAAGATAACCCGACAACATGGATACTCCACCAGTAAGCACTTCGTCTACTTTTTCAGCAAAAAAATCTCCGTGCATATCATTGGAATGTAGAAGGGTGATACGCTTCAATCTTTCTTCACTCATAATTATGATCTCCCTAATTATTATCTTTTTCTATAGTATAGCATACAAACAATTCACAATAACGAAAAAACCATTACTACTTATGATAAGGTTCATGGTTTTGAATGGTATAAGCTCTATAAATTTGTTCTAAAAGAATAACTCTGACTAAATTATGGGGAAAAGTTAAATCAGATAATTTCCATACGAAGTTTGCTCTGTCAACAACCTCTTTACTAACCCCAAGAGATCCCCCTATCACAAAGGTAATATCAGAACTATGATAGGTATTGATTTCATTTATCTTCAAAGCTAACTCTTCACTATTTAGAGGTTTCCCCTTTAAATCCAATAAGATGACAAAACTATCAGCTTTGATTTGTTTGAGAATTCTTTCTCCTTCAACTTGTTTTATTTTATTTTCAGGATACTGATTGTTAGATTCATCCTTGACTTCAATGATTTCTAACTTGGTGTATGCAGATACTCTTTTAGAATATTCAGCTACCAATTCTTTAGTAGCTGATTCCTTGAGTTTTCCAACACAAACAAGCCTAATCAAAGTATTTCAGCTCCATCATCAACATCTTCAAACGAAACAACTTCTAATTGTCCATTTGAATCTTCAGCTGTTAAAATCATTCCTTGTGACTCAACACCACGCAATACTGCTGGTTTTAAATTGGCAATAAAGGCTAGTTTTCTTCCAATTAATTCCTCTGGTTTGTATCTTTCAGCTAAACCCGAAACAATCTGTCTTTCTTCGCCACCAGCTGTTAACTTAAATACCAACAGCTTATCTGCCTTAGGGTGTTTTTCACAACTCAATACCTTTCCAACTCTTAACTCCAACTTACTGAAATCATCAATAGAAACTTCATCTTTATGCTCAACAACAACCTTTGTTTGTGCAAGCTTTTTTTCAATTTTCTCTAATGTTTCTTTCTCGTCCAATCTTTGGAATAAAGGATGAGGCGTATTTGTCACTTTGTGATTGTCTTCCAATTGGCCAAATGTTTCCAGGCTATCATAACTTCTAACATTTGTGTTCAATTGATCTAAGACATTTTTGCTGGTTTCTGGCATGAATGGTTCTAACAAAATAGCCCCATATCTAATACCTTCACACAAGTTATACAGCACTTTATTCAAAATTGGTTTATTTGACTCATCTTTCGCAA
This sequence comes from uncultured Erysipelotrichaceae bacterium, assembly GCA_902795525.1. Classification (GTDB taxonomy): domain Bacteria; phylum Bacillota_I; class Bacilli_A; order Erysipelotrichales; family Erysipelotrichaceae; genus RUG521. Next base: position 11,871 of record CADBLN010000029.1, read on the forward strand.
GAACCCATGGTTCTGTTTCGTCGATATATTTGTTACATCTTCTTAACAAATTCATAATATCCTCAATTGCGTCACCAACTCTTAATTCATTCATATGCTGCTCAACTTGATTAACAGTTTCATAGGCGCACTTAATTAAATCTTCATCGACTGCAGTCATTTCTAGTTTTGAAGTATTAATTGTTCCATCAAAATATTTATTGACCATCGCAAGAGTACGATTAACTAGATTTCCATAAATGTTTGCCAGATCAGAATTTATTCTTTCAACAACTAATTCCCAAGTAATGGTTCCATCCTGGGCAAATGGCATTTCATGAAGAACATAATACCTGACAGCATCTACGCCAAATAAATCCACTAAATCATCCGCATAAATCGCATTGCCCTTACTTTTGGAAATCTTGTCAGTACCTACCAACATCCAAGGGTGACCAAACACTTGTTTTGGCAACGGTTGCTTCAAAGCCATCAACATAATAGGCCAGTAAATGGTATGAAATCTAACAATATCTTTACCAATCAAATGTAAATCAGCAGGCCAATACTTTTCATATAACTCATCACTTTTTTCACCCTGATGATAACCCAAGCCGGTAATATAGTTACTTAGGGCATCTATCCAAACATAGACAACGTGATTTTCATCAAAATCAACAGGAATCCCCCATTTGAATGAGGTTCTAGAAACACACAAATCCTGTAATCCTGGTTTAATGAAATTATTTAACATCTCATTCTTTCTGGATTCAGGCTGAATGAACTCAGGATGATTTTCAATGTGTTCTTCTAACTGTTTTTGATATTTGCTGAGTTTAAAAAAGTAAGATTCTTCTTTCTCTTTATGAACTTCAGATCCACAAGTTGGACATTTCCCATCAACCAGTTGAGATTCAGTCCAGAATGATTCACAAGGGGTACAATACCAACCTTCATATTCACTCTTATAGATATCACCTTGATCATAAAGCTGCTTAAAAATCTTTTGAACTTCAACTTCATGATAATCATCTGTAGTTCTAATAAACTTATCATATGAGGTATTCATCAAATCAAAGATTCTCTTAATTTCACTAGCTACTTCATCAACATATTCTTTTGGTTGTTTACCTGCTGCCTTGGCTTTTTCTTCAATTTTCTGACCATGTTCATCTGTTCCTGTTTGAAAACGAACATCATAGCCAGTCATTCTTTTATAACGAGCAATCGCATCAGCCATTACAATTTCATAAGTATTGCCAATATGAGGTTTTCCACTGGCATAGGCTATTGCTGTCGTAATGTAATATTTACCTTTGTTTTTCATAATGAATCCCTCCAATAAAAAAGTACCTTTAAAGGACGTCATGGACGTGGTACCACCTTACTTGCTTCTCAATACGTTAACGCCGCATTACGTCCTTACCTATTAGATAAAGCAACTCCAAGACCATGTTCACTATATCTCACTAATGACTTCCAGCACCCGTCATCTCTCTATAAGCTACCTATAGCTACTCTTCTCTTCACTGTCTTTTGTATTATAAGAATAAGTTATTTATTTTTCAAAATCAATATTTATTTCCTAAACCTATCTATGTGTTATATTAATATAGATTAGAGGAAACACAATGAAACTAATATTTATTCGCCATGGCGATCCTAACTATGTAACAGATCGCTTAAATGAAACAGGACTTAAAGAAGCCTCCTCTTTAAAAGAGTATCTTACAGGTAAAGAATTAGGAAATATCTTTGTTTCACCTTTAGGCAGAGCAAGACAGACAGCTGAAATTGCTCTTGGCAGTTTGGAAAATGTTACCACGTTTGATTGGCTAAGAGAATTTAATACTCAACTCGATTTAAATAATCATCCAGACATTCAAATTGCTTATAATGTTAAACCAATAATGAATGGAGAATATAAACTAAGAGAAACATGGGATATGCTTCCAAGATTTTATTATGGTAATCCAGAACTTCACGACCCTAAACTTTGGAAAGAGACCATTTTGTCAAAATACTCGCAACATGTTGAACAATATGATTATGTAACTAAAGAGTTTGACAAGCTATTATCCAAGTATGGCTATGTAAGAAGTGGATCACATTATCAAACAGAACAAGGCAATCATGAAACATTAACATTCTTTTGCCATTTTGGAATCATTTGCGTGATGTTATCCCATTTAATGAATATTTCTCCATATGTTTTATTACAGAACATATGTATCCCACCTACAGGAATAACCACCGTTTATACCGAAGAAAGGGAAAAAGGAATCATTAATTTTAGAACCACCCAAATTGGTTCAACTCCTCATTTGGAACAGCCATCATTTAATGGGCGTTTCGTAGAAGTATTTGAAGATGAAGGAAGACATTAATACACTTTTGCGGCTTTGTTAATTTTACGAACAATTTCATTTTTTGTAATCAAATATTTTACCTCACCGTAAAAAAAGGAGCAACTGTATTCCCGCAGGTTTACCCATTCTCCTCAGTGACTGATTATGTTGCCTCACAACAAATCTAAGTTTCCTTAGTAATCTCTCCTACTACCTCACGGCTATCATAGGTAGGTCTACTAGATACGTTTGCCCTTGCTTTTAAACTTGGTGCAGGCTATTCGTATCGAGCCTAAGGTTTAAGTGTCAGTCCACTTGTAAGGTTACAATAACAAACAAGTAAAAAGAATTCAAGCAATTTGATTTCAAACATAGGCAGAACGTTTGATTATTCTTATTTACAAATATGTTATTCTTACATCTTTATTTTACTATATAAAACGTTTGTGTTTCGAGTTAATAAAAAACAACGTAATTGCCTACGTTGTCTTTATTGCTTGCAGTAACTCAGTGCCTGTGGTGAACGGGGTACATAAATTAGTATCTACTAAATACTTGTTCCCTTCGGCTGTCTTATCTTTGTCAATAAAACATACGACAGGACGACTTTCCTTTAGTGCAAATCCTACGGTGTGCATCGTACCGCCTTTCATTTCGGCTGAGATTACACATACTATATCTGCTAGTTGTGCTTGAATTCTATCTCTTTCAATAAATTGATGTTTGGCAGGTCTTACCCCTTCAGCATATTCACTGATAAGGCACCCCCCATTATTTATAATTTTTTCAGCTAGTGTTTTACAACTTGCAGGGTATATGTCATCTAAGCCACCTGGCATTATGGCAATTACTTTTCCTCCTGATTCAAGTGCACCTTCAACTGCACTCTTATCACAACCGATTGCTAAGCCATTGATTATCACATATCCTTTTTCAGATAAGTATTTGCCAATCTTCTTGGCAGCCTCTTGATCTCTCTGTGATGTATTTCGCTTACCTATAACTGCAATACTATTCTCGTTGGCAATAGATATATCTCCTGCATAATACAAAGTATCTGGAGATGTGGTACTGTTAAACAGCTTAAAAGGATAGTTTTTGTCGCCTTTTTTAATAACGTTTATTTTCACATCCTCACCCCCCTATTACTTTAGATAGATTTTCCAAGTGCAAACATTGCCACCCTAGAAGCACCATGAGATAACAAAAGCTCTTTGCATACACTTAATGAATTGCCAGACGTTGTTACATCATCAACTAAAAGGATTACATCACCATCAATCGACAGTTCAGGGTTGGTCATCA
>CADBLN010000030.1 GCA_902795525.1 uncultured Erysipelotrichaceae bacterium
AGAAGCTAAGGAATACCTTGAAAAAGAAAGCGTTGATTTAGTGGTGACAACCCATGAAGGAACTGATTATGATTATCCAACTATCATAGTTAACCCATTATTGAACCTAGAGGATGCGGATTATATACGCAGTCGCATATTTCAACTATCGCATGAAAAAATATGTCAGAGCTTTTTGAGCAGTTATATACAACAAGACAACAATAAAGCTAGAACAGTATATATCAAGGATGTCATTAAGAAGGAGAATATCCAGATATGTGAATCATGCAGTTGTTGGGAGCAAGCCATACAATTAGCTGCTACCCCACTAGTTGAGGCAGGACAAATAGAACAAAGATATGTTATCGCGATGATAGAGGCAGTCAATAAGTTGGGTACTTATATGGTCTTATTACCCGAAACAGCCTTTGTGCATGCTGGAACAGATAGTGGGATATATGAGGATTGCTGTTCATTGCTTGTAATTAAAAAGCCTATAGTTTTGGGAAATGTTAACGGTAAGACAGTCAGAAACATGATAGTTCTAGGTGTGAAAAACAGAGAGCAGTTAACCATGCTGGATTTAGTATCTGTTCTTCAAAAGGAAGAAAATAGGGCATTACTCGCGAGCGAGAATATAGATGTAGATACCATAGTGAATTTACACAATTAGAAGGGAGTAGCAGGGATGGAAGTATTAATCCAAAAAGAAAACATAGCTGTTAATGTAGAAGCCAAAGACTGGCAAGATGCCATCAGAAAAGCTGGCCAGTTGTTGATTGACAGTGATCACATCAAGGAAGACTACATTAACCAAATGATAGATGGTGTCAAAGAATTAGGGCCATATATTGTACTTACACAGGGCTTCGCTTTAGCTCATGCAGCACCTAACAAAGATTTAGTAAATCAACCATCGTTATCGATGGTTACGCTAAGCGACCCTGTTGAGTTCAGGAGTCCTCATGATCCAGTAAAGGTAGTGATGTGTTTAGCATGTACTGATAAGGTGACTCATTTAGATTTAATGTCAAGAATAGCAAAAAAGCTAATGAAGGAAAACATTATTGAAGAGCTAACTAAATGCGGTTCTTCAGATGAACTATATCATGTAATCAATGATTAAGGGAAAGGAGGAGAAAAGTGAATAAACCAAAAATTCAATGTGTGTGTGGATTCGGCTGTGGTTCTTCATTAATGTTGAGGATGGCAATTGATGACATTTTAAAGAAACATGGTTTAGAAGCAGAGACGTTCTGTGGAGATGTGGGAAGCTGCATGGCTAATCAATGCGATTCCATATTCATATCAAGGGATTTGGCTGAACGAATTAAAGATCGGGCAAATGTTCCTGTAATTGTGATAGAAGACTTTATGAACGCTCAGGAAGTAGAAGAAAAAACATTGGCTTACATGAACTCTCTACAATGAAAATTCAAGTGAAAGGAGAAATAAAAAATGTCAATTTTGAATTTTATTATCAATGAGATATTTGGACAAGGTGCTATATTCTTGGCGCTTGTCGCAATGATTGGTTTGATTCTACAAAAGAAAAAGCCATCAGAGATTGTTAGGGGAACTCTGATGACTGCGATAGGTTTCTTTGTACTAAACACTGGAACAGGTTTAATTACAGGAAACTCCATCGATGGTATTATAACAACTTTTAATACTTTAATGCCAGGGGATGCTTCAGCTCCAGCTTCAATTGATATCGGTGGTCAATATGGGACCCAGATTGGTATCGTTATGTTGTTGGGTTTTGCATTCAACTTACTTGTAGCACGTTTCACTAAATGGAAATCAGTTTTCTTAACTGGACACATGCTATATTGGTTCCCATTTGTCTTCATCGCAGCTGGTGTTGATGCGGGATTGACAGGAGGAAAGTTGATTGGTTTGGCAGCTGTATTTACCGGTCTTTACATGGTTATAGCTCCTAACCTGATGCTTCCATTGGTTAAAGAAGTAACTGGTAAGGATGACTTTACTATCGCTCACCCAACTACTACATTATCTGTAATTTCTGGTTTCGTGGCAGGATTGGTTGGCGACAAGAGTAAAAGCTGTGAAGACCTTAAGTTACCTGAATCGTTAGGATTCTTAAGAGAGGTCTCTATCACTGGTTCAATTTCAATTTTATTAGTATACGTCATTTTATATTTTGTTATTGGTGCTAATGGTTTAGTTCCAGCAGAAGTATTAGGGTATTCAGGCAGTTTCTTTACTTACTTATTTACTCACTCAGTATATTTTGGTGTAGGTGTTACTGTCATGCTTCAAGGTGTACGTATGTTGATAGCAGAAATCGTACCTGCATTTAAGGGTATCGCTGAAAAGGTGGTTCCTGGTGCTATTCCAGCGCTAGATTGCCCAGTTCTATTTGGATATGGACCTAATTCATTATTAATTGGTTTCATCGTAGCAGTTATTACTTCAACAGCTACAATTCTACTAACTAGGGGCATGTTCCCAACGGTAATCATTCCATTAATCTTTACATGTTTCTTTGAAAATGGATGTGCTGCTATTATTGCTAACGCTAAGGGTGGCATTAGAGGAACAATTATTGCTACTGCTCTCAATGGCGTGATTATGGTATTATTAGTAGGCTTTGGAGCATACTTCTTCAACAATACTATTCAACCATGGCTATTAGTTTATGGAGGTCAAGACTTCTCACTATTTGGTATAATCGAAGGATTAATAGCCAAATTGATTTCTTAATAACAAAAAACTAAATAACCAAGAAGGCCCATTTGTTCAATGGGCCTTCTATAATACTAAGTAGGTAGAAAAAGGATAGGGACTTATTCGCTTTTCATTTAGTGAAACAATCAAGAATTTGTCCTTATCCATCTATCTAAACTATTTTACATTTGTTCTATTCTTTCTAACTCTTCATAAACTTGATTAGCTGATTTGAATAGGATTCCAATACCACCAGCTTTTTCCCATTGTTCAATGTTTTCTGTAAAATCATCAATGAGAACACAGCGATTATTTTCAACAAAGTTCCGCTTATCTTTTCTAAGAACAGCATTTACAGGTATTTCTTTTCCAAAGTATTTTTCTATCCATTTGACTTTGTTGTCTTTAGCCTCAACAATACCACGTTCTGGTTTAGGTATTCCTGTTAA
>CADBLN010000031.1 GCA_902795525.1 uncultured Erysipelotrichaceae bacterium
TAGTCTTACCATGGTCAATATGTCCGATTGTACCAATGTTAACATGTGGTTTAGATCTGTCAAATTTTTGTTTTGCCATTTGTCTAATTTCCTCCTAATTTAACTTTTAATCTCAATAAACATTTTAAAGCATCTAATTTAATAAATCAATAAATATTGATTAGCCAGCATTACGCTTAATAATCTCTTGAGTAATGCTAAATGGTACTTGTGAATAGTGGTCCATTTGCATCACATAATTGCCTCTACCTTGAGTGAATGAGCGCAATACAGTTGCATAACCAAACATCTCTGACAGAGGAATCATAGCTTTAACTGCTATCGCATTACCTCTCTCTTCTTGGTCAACAATTTGACCTCTTCTTGATGTAACATCTCCCATAACAGCACCTAGATATTCGCTTGGAGCTGTTACCTCAACATTCATTATTGGTTCCAAGATAACTGGAGCACACTTTTTAGCGGCTTCTTTTAATGCTAATGAAGCAGCAATTTTATAAGCGTTCTCACTTGAGTCAACTTCGTGTGATGATCCATCAAACAAGGTTGCCTTAATATCAATTACTGGATACCCTGCTTGTAAACCTGAGTTTAAAGCATCTTTCAAACCTTCCGCAGTTGGTCTGATGTATTCCTTAGGAACGCTACCACCAACCGTAGCATCCACGAATTCAAATCCTTTGCCTTCATTTGGCTCAAATCTAATCCACACATGACCATATTGACCATGTCCACCAGATTGTCTAACGAATTTACCTTCGCACTCACCAACTTTAGTAATAGTTTCTCTATAAGCTACCTCTGGTTTACCAACGTTGCACTCAACATTAAACTCTCTCTTCATACGGTCGACTATGATATCCAAGTGTAATTCACCCATACCGGCAATAATAGTTTGTCCTGTTTCGGTGTCTGTATACGTCTTGAATGTTGGGTCTTCCTCAGCTAATTTCGATAGTGCTAAACCCATTCTATCTTGGTCGTTACGAGTTTTTGGTTCAACTGATAAGTTGATAACAGGTTCAGGGAATACCATTGATTCTAGTTTAATGTCTTGACCCTCTGCACATAATGTGTCCCCTGTTGTTGTGTATTTGAAGCCAATTGCAGCGGCAATGTCACCAGTATTGACTTCTGTAATATCTTGACGGTGATTAGCATGCATCTGCATGATTCTGCCAAAACGTTCTTTTTGTCCCTTTGTTGAGTTGTAAATATATGAGCCTGCTTTAGCTGAGCCTGCATATACTCTAAAATAAGTTAACTTACCAACAAATGGGTCAGTCATAATTTTGAATGCTAAGGCTGCAAATGGTGCCTTATCATCAGCTTTGATTTCTACTTCTTGACCTCTGGAATTTAGTCCCTTATATGCAGGAACATCAAGAGGTGATGGTAGATAATCAACAACTGCATTTAACATTTGGATAACACCTTTATTCTTATATGCAGCACCTGCCATTACAGGGAAAAACTCACCGCTGATTACTGCTCTTCTAATTTGTTGTTTGATTTCATCAACAGTTAAATCTTCACCTTCAAGTACTTTCATCATGAATTCATCATCATAATCAGCAATCATTTCACATAATTGTTGACGATATTCTTCCATGGAAGCAACCATATCTGCTGGCACTTCTACTTCTTCATCTGGCTGATTAACATCATGAGAAAACATATAAGCTTTCTTTTCAATGATGTCGACTACACCATTGAAATCTGATTCAACTCCAATTGGCAATTGAATTGGGCAAGCTTTAGCCCCTAGTCTTCTTCCAATACTCTCTACCGACATGTAGAAATCTGCACCAGTAGAATCCATTTTATTAACAAAAACGATTCTAGGAACACCATAAGTTGATGCTTGTCTCCAAACAGTTTCAGTTTGTGGTTCAACACCAGCTTTAGCGTCTAATACAGTTACTGCACCATCAAGAACCCTTAATGACCTCTCAACTTCCACAGTAAAATCAACGTGCCCTGGAGTATCTATGATGTTAATACGGCAATTCTTCCAGGTTGCTGTTGTAGCAGCTGAAGTGATGGTAATACCTCTCTTCTGCTCTTGCTCCATCCAGTCCATGGTAGCAGTACCATCATGAGTTTCTCCAATTTTATGAGTACGTCCTGTATAGTACAGAATTCTTTCAGTAGTAGTCGTTTTACCAGCATCAATGTGAGCCATGATACCGATATTACGAGTATGTTGCAAATCAAATTCTCTTGGCATAATTCACCTATTACCAACGATAATGCGCGAAAGCCTTATTTGCTTCAGCCATCTTGTGGGTGTCATCACGTTTCTTAACAGCGCCACCTACACCATTTGATGCATCAATTATTTCATTAGCGAGTCTTAATTCCATTGTCTTTTCATTTCTTAATCTCGCATAGTTAACAAGCCATCTTAAACCTAAAGTAAGTCTTCTTTCATTTGAAACTTCTACTGGTACTTGGTAGTTTGAACCACCAACTCTGCGAACCTTTAGTTCCAAAACAGGCATGATATTATCTAATGCTTGTTCAAAAACTTCCATAGGTGCACGGCTAGTCTTTTCTTCTACAATTTCAAAAGCATTATAGAGGATAGTTTGTGCTGTTCCTCTTTTCCCGTCGAGCATGATTCTATTGATTAGACGAGTTACTAGTTTTGAATTGTAAATTGGATCTGCTAAAACATCTCTTTTAGCTATATGTCCTTTTCTTGGCATTATTGTTTCCTCCTCTCATGATCAACGGATCTATTCTTTTGGTTTCTTTGTTCCGTATAATGAACGGCTTTGTTGACGAGAATCAACACCAGCACAGTCCATAGTGCCACGGATAATGTGATATCTTACACCAGGTAAGTCCTTAATACGACCACCACGAATTAAGACAACACTATGTTCTTGTAAGTTATGTCCTTCACCAGGAATATATGCGGTTACTTCCATACCATTGCTTAAACGAACACGAGCGTATTTACGCAAAGCAGAGTTAGGTTTCTTAGGAGTCATCGTTCCTACACGAGTACAAACACCACGCTTTTGTGGTGAACTAGTAGCAGTAACACGACGCTTCAATGTATTATAACCACGGTTCAACGCAGGTGAATTACTCTTCCATTGTTTGCTGTCACGTCCTTTACGAACTAATTGGTTAATTGTTGGCATTTATTTTCTCCTTTCTCGCACACATTTCCGGGTGTGCCATCCTCTTCCCTTTAATTAGCCCCATCTGAGGCTTATTAAATTAGGCTTTAATATATTAATATAGAAAAATTGTTGTGTCAACAACAATTTTCTCTTTATCAAGTATTTAGAACAAACCTGTTATCCTTCCATCATTATCAATGTCAATGCTTTCTGCCGCTGGTATCTTTGGTAACCCAGGCATAGTCATGATGCTACCGGTCAAGGCAACTATGAATCCAGCACCAGCACTAACCTTCAATTGTCTTACCGTTATATCAAAATCTTTTGGCGCTCCCAATATCTTAGGATCATCTGTAAAACTATATTGGGTCTTAGCAACACAAATAGGTAAATTACCAAAGCCCAATTCCTCTAATTTTTGCATTTGTGCTCGGGCTTCATCCGTAAAGACAACCTTATTGCCATGATAGATTCTTTTTACTAAAGCATTAAGTTTTTCTTCAATGCTGTCTTCAAGTGAGTAACAGAATCTAAAATCGCTTTCCGTTTGACACAATCTAACTACTTCGTTAGCTAACTCAATACCGCCATCACTTCCTTTTGCCCAAACTTCAGACAATACAACATTTACTCCCAACTCCTTACATTTATTAGAAACAAGCTGAATTTCATTCTCTGTATCGCTTGGAAATCTATTTATAGCAACAACACAAGGCAAGCCATACACTGTTGTAATATTGGAAACATGTTGCAACAAATTAGCCATTCCATGTTTTAGAGCTTCAATGTTTTCACTTTCAAGCTCTTCCTTAGCAATACCACCATTATATTTCAATGCTCTAACCGTGGCGACAACAACAACGGCATTTGGTTTTAAACCAGCTACTCTACATTTTATATCCAAAAACTTCTCAGCACCTAAATCGGCCCCAAAGCCAGCCTCAGTAACCACATAGTCATTTAAACCCAGCGCTAGTTTGGTAGCTATTATCGAATTGCAGCCATGGGCAATATTAGCGAATGGGCCGCCATGGATATATGCAGGAGTGTGCTCCAAAGTTTGTACCAGGTTTGGTTTAATGGCTTCTTTCAAAAGTGCAGCCATTGCTCCAGCTGCCTTTAAATCTCCAGAAGTGACAGGTTGACCATCAAAATTATAACCAACAATTATTCTTGCCAACCTTTGCTTCAAATCCGCCAAATCTTTTGATAAACATAATACAGCCATTACTTCACTTGCCACTGTGATATCAAAGCCATCATTTCTTTCAACACCATCTGTTTTCTTCCCTAAACCAGAAACAATGTTTCTTAACTGTCGGTCATTCATATCTACAGCCCTACGCCAGGTGATTGTTTCAGGATTAATATTCAATTCATTTCCTTGATAGATGTGATTGTCCAGCATTGCGGCCAAAAGATTATTAGCTGCACCTATCGCATGGAAATCTCCGGTAAAATGAAGGTTAATCTCTTCCATTGGAACAACTTGGGCATAGCCACCACCTGTAGCGCCTCCCTTGATTCCGAATACCGGTCCTAAAGATGGTTCTCTTAAAGCTAAAGCTACTTTCTTTCCTATCTTGTTCAAACTATCAGCTAAGCCGATTGAAGTAGTGGTTTTTCCTTCACCTGCTGGAGTTGGATTAATTGCCGTCACTAAAATCAACTTACCTTCAGTTTTTAGTTCCTTTAACAAGTTATTATTTATCTTAGCTTTATTGTTTCCATAAGCTTCAAAATAACTGCTGTCAATGCCTTGGCCTTCAGCAATGCTTTTAATATCTAGTGATACATTTTCTTGAGCTATTTGGATATCAGTCTTCATATAACCTCTTTCTACAACAAGTGTTGCTCAACATAATCAGCAAAACCATCTTCGTTATTAGTATATCTTGTTACTTCTTTTGCTACTGCCTTAGTATCTGGTGAACCATTCTTCATGCATACACCATAACAACATTCCAACATATCGTTATCATTGGTTGTATCCCCAAATGCTATCACTTCATTTAATGAGATTCCCAATAATTCACACACTTTTTTTAAACCTCTAGACTTAGTGTTGTTCACATCTTGAAATTCAAAAACGTTTGGTTGCGTTCTAAAGCCCCAATATCCTTCCTTTGGATGCTTTCTAACATACGCTTCCATCTCATCAATTTTTTCAATGGTATCACGATACAATATTTTAGGTTGTGGATTTTGCCATAACTCATCATCTTCCTTAACAACCTTTACCCTTCTAGGGTTACTATTACGTTTCATTGATTCTTTCCATAAATCATTAATGTCCTCGGTAATTGAAAACTCATCTAAAGTAATTACTGAAGCAGGGACATTAAACATCCTCATACTAAGAATGATTTCTTTAATCGTCTCAGGTGATAGCAGATTATACTGATAATCCTTGTTATGGATATTATCCCTAACCTGTCCGCCACCAAAACCAATAATGACATCAAAGTTAAAACTCAAACCCCAATTAGCTGGATACTTGGACAAATTTTTCACACTTCTGCCACTGGCCATGCCAATCAAATAACCCTCTTGGTGAAGTTTTTCCAAAACTTGTTTAGTTCTTTCACTCAAAACTCTGTCATCATTGACTAATGTTCCGTCATGATCAACCATTACTAATTTAAACTGTTTTTCCATATTTCCATTATAACAAAAAAACTAGAGAATATTTCTCTAGTTCAACGCAATGGTGAGAGGTAGGGGACTTGAACCCATGACCCCTTGCACGTCAAGCAAGTGCTCTCCCAACTGAGCTAACCCCTCTTTTTGTATTCCTGAATTTCTTCTTTGTTTTTCAATAGATAGGATGTTTCTCCAGGATTTAATGATATGATGATTTGTTTGATTCTTTTGTGTTTGAACTCTTTTCTAACAAAATCCATTAGGATGCGACCGTGATAGCCATGCACAATCAAAACTTCATCATAATCATATGATAAAGTATCTAGAAGATTTTTTAAAGTAACTTTGCTTTCAATTACTGTCATTTCATGTAAATCAACTTTGTAAACCATCTTTCAAATCCTTTTCAAAATACTTCATATCTTCACCAATAATCATACCAGTACTGAAAGACTTATTTCCAACAACTTCTAGCAAATCATTAATTGTAGCGTTATCATTTAACAACCTTCCTAAGATATCAAATAGAACACTCATTTTACCAACAGCCTTTTTAGCAAGGTCTTCAAATGTCTCACAACTAGCTAATGAATTATCGCAAGGATGAAGCCATTCTTCCTGGCGTAAATTCAAAGCATCTAAAGTATTATCATACTTCTGAGGTAACATCATATTGGTAGCCAAACCATGCAATTTAAACAAATCTTCAGCTTTTGAAATCCATTTATATTTTGATCCTTTAGGATCATATAAAAACTTCTGAATACCACAGAACCCTTTAATGCTATCTCTTAATTCATCAAACTGAATATCATCAAAAACTGTCTTATTCATTTCAAACAAAATTCTAGATAAGCCCTTATGATGTTTCACTAGTTTAAATGGTTGATAATCAACTATACTCATATTTAAAATATCCAAGAGACCTTTATCTATTTGCTCTTCAAAATATTGATGATCATAACCAATATTACCCTTTATCGAACCAGTTTTATAATTAATGTATGGATGGCAAGTAGAATCTAATGCCCAATGGGCTAAGTAACCTGCCAAGTAAGCGATAGCAATTTCATTACGACTGTCAATAACATATTCACAATACTTGCCAATTGCATCATTGATAATTATTTCATGGAGCTTATTACCAAAATCGTGCACCTTTGGGTTTTTCTTTTGGTTCACCCAAGGAAACCTATGATAATAGTAAAAAAGGTCTGGGCCCTGACAGCCTAACATATAAACCCCATGATTCCTCTTTATGGCATTTCTCAAAGAATCATCTGCAATTTTATTGAAAGCTACATCACCATACCAGCAATGAGCAACGACACTCGGCATAAGAATCTCCTTTTTTCCCCTGCAAAAACTATACAAGAACAAAGTCTCAGAGTAAAGTCTATATTTACATATTATAAATTGTGTTAAAACCAAAAAGCTAAACGCTAAAACTTATTTGTAAAACCGTTTATTTAATCAAACCAAAACAACCTAACGGAGTTTAACACTGTTAATAATGTTACTCCAACATCAGCAAAAACAGCCGCCCACATTGGTATTAACTGCAATGTTCCTAACACAATAAACAAAAACTTACATACAAAGATAAAATAGATATTTTGTTTAACAATATTCAAAGTCTTCTCAGCAATTTTTCTGCCTTTGACTAAACCATTTAAGTCATCATGCATCAAAACAACGTCGCTGCTGGCGATTGCTAAATCACTGCCTCTAATACCCATAGTTATACCAGTGTTTGCTAAGGCCAAAACCGCTCCATCATTTGTGCCATCTCCTACATAAGCAACATTATAATTCTTATTCTTTTCGCTCTTAACATGTTCAGCCTTGTCCTCTGGCATTAAATTGCCATAAACCTCATCTAAACATAACGGTTCTTTCAAAGCTTCAACTTTTCCTTGTTTATCACCGCTAAGGATTACTTCCTTTTTCACTCCTAAGCTTCTAAGTTGCTCAAGAACACTTCTAGCCTCTTCTTTAACATCATCCGCAAAGACAATGTTTCCAATATACTGGTCAGCAGTTGCCATATAAATCGCTGTTTGTTCTAACTCTTTAACACCTTTTAATTTAAGCTTTTTAATATAGCGATAATTGCCAAGATAATAATCCTTATTTCCAACCTTGGCACTAACCCCCAAACCAGCTTGTTCCGAGAACTTTCGAACTATTCGATACTCCCCTTCTCCATATTCTCTGACAATGGCTTGAGCCAATGGGTGGTTACTATTCTTTTCAATGCTTGCTGCTATCTTTAAAAAATCTCGCCTATTCATTTCAGTATTAACTTCTACTACTCTAAAATCACCGGTTGTTAAGGTTCCAGTTTTATCTAAAGCTAAGTAATCAAAACTACTCAAGCTTTCCAAATACTCAGCACCTTTGACAAGCACGCCTGATTTACTGGCTTTCCCCACGCCACAAAAGAACGCTAATGGAACCGATATAACTAGAGCGCACGGGCAAGATATGACAAGTAATGTACATGCCATTTTGATACTCTCTGAATATGTGATATCCACTACCATTGGTGCAAAGACAGCTAAGCAAAGCGCAAAAATCATAACAGCTGGGGTATAAAAACGAGTGAACCTTTGTACAATTGTTTCAGTTTTGCTTTGATCCATCTTACAGTTTTCAACCAGTTCTGCAATCTTACTTGCGGTTGAGTTAGCTAAAGTTTGTGTTGCTTCAATAGTAATCAATGAATCTACATTAATACTTCCACTGACTACCTCAAATCCTTCCCCCACAAATACAGGTAAACTTTCACCAGTAATAGATGACATATCAAGATTTGATTCCCCTTGTTTTACAATTCCATCAACAGGAATCTCTTCCCCCGGACGAACTTGTAAAAGCATCCCTGGGCTCACGGTTTCAATATCTGCTTCTATTAACTTTCCATTTAAAAGCCAATGCACTGTTTTTGGATGTTTTGATAATAGGTCTTTGATGCTATCCTTGGAATGATCAACTGCTAAATCACTCAAGAATTCACCAAGCTGATATAAAATCATGACAATAACACCTTCACTTGCTTCACCTATAAAGAAAGCTGTGATACTGGCAAGGGTCATTAATAACGTTTCTTCAGCAAAACTTAAATGCATCAAGTTTTCAAAAGCACTGTATATGACATCAAAGCCAACTACCACATATGCAAGTGAAAATAATACTATTTGTGATTGCCCTTCCAAGAAAAAGCGGCCAATAAGCCATAGAACAGCAGCAACAACAATCCTAATTACTTTTAAGGATTTATTTTCTTCTTCGTGATTATGTTCATTCTCGTGACAATGGTTACAATTTAATTTACTCATTCTGTAATATGCTCCAATCCTTGTTCAAAAATTGTATAGACATGGTCATCTGCCAGTTTATAAATTATTGTTTTTCCGTTTCTCTTTGTCTTAACAAGATTAGACTGTCTTAGAATTCTCAATTGATGAGAAATAGCAGATTGCTGCATGCCCAATGTGTCGGCAATCTCTTGCACATTCATCTCGTTTTTAAAGAGACTATGAATAATTCTGACTCTCGTTGAATCAGAGAATATTTTAAACAAGTCCGCTAAATCAGCTAGCTCTTCATCACTAACATAATCCATTTCTTTCACAGTTTTTCCTACTTTATTATCAGCCATAAAACACCTCATATGAACACTTGTTCATATAAATATATTATCCTTTTGCTGACTATATTGCAACACCTTTACATAAATATTAAAATTCTTTATACTATTTTTACGCCGGTTTAGCTCAGTGGTAGAGCACTTCCTTGGTAGGGAAGGGGTCGACAGTCCGATTCTGTCATCCGGCACCATATAAAAAGAAAACTTGTGCTAGCACAAGTTTTTATATGTTATTGATATATTCAGCAAGTCTTTCCAGGGCTTGTTTTAATATGCTTCTAGGAGTAGCAACGTTCATTCTCTGCCATCCCGGTGCTCCAAAAGTAGCACCATCATTTAGCTGTACTCTTGCCTTCTCAATAATTGTTGTATTCATGTTTTCAATTGGAATACCACTGTTACGCATGTCCATCCACACCAAATAGGTTCCTTCATTTGGATAAGCCTTAATTGATGGAATGCTTTCTCTCACAAAATCTAAAACATACTTACAATTATCTTTCAGGTATTCTACAACCTCGCCTTCCCATTGCTGGCCCTGACTCAGCGCTGCTTTGCAAGCTTCAATGCCAAATACATTGACACTAGTCATGCCTGTAAAAGCGCAGGCCTTCTTAAACTTTTCTCTTAATTCACTATTTCTAATGAAACAATAAGCAATCTTTAGACCAGGAATAGAATAAGTTTTTGTCAATGATGTTACAGTGATGCCATGATCTCTGATGTAATCACTAGCACTCATTGCTGGTACAAACTCTCTTGTCATCGCAAAATCAGAATGTATCTCGTCTGATACAACTATGATATTTCTTTCTTGGCAGA
>CADBLN010000032.1 GCA_902795525.1 uncultured Erysipelotrichaceae bacterium
AAAATAATTTAGCTGAATAAAAAAATTATCTTGCAATTGTGATTTAAATATGGTTATATAATTACAGTAACTTTAAATCGGTACTGTGATTCCGACAAGTTCAAGATATATTTTTAGGGTATATTAGGGTCTTGTCGTGCGACAAGGCCCTTTATTTTGAAAGGAGACAAAATGAAATTCAAGACTCAACTCATGACAGCTGAAGATGTTCAAAGGACTTTAATAAGATTGTCTCATCAAATAATAGAAAAGAATAAAGGAGTTAAGGATGTTTGCCTGGTTGGCATCAAAACAAGAGGAGTGCCACTTGCTCACTGCCTTGCTGAAAACATCAAAAACATTGATGGAGCAGAAGTCCCTGTTGGAGAGTTAGATATCACTTTATACCGTGATGATTTAAGTAAAATAAATGTTGATCCCGTCATCAATCAGACGAATGTTTCTTTTCCAGTCGAAGGAAAGACAGTTGTTCTAGTTGATGACGTTATTTTTACTGGGAGAACAGCTCGCTGTGCCTTGGATGCTGTAATGGATTTGGGTAGAGCGGCAAAAATTCAGTTATGTGTTTTAGTAGATAGGGGTCATAGCGAGTTGCCAATTAAGGCCAATTTTGTTGGTAAGAACATTCCAACCTCATTAAATGAAGTAGTTATGGTTAACGTAGAAGAAATTGATGGGGTCACGGGTGTTGTTATAAATGAGTTATAGGGAGAGGAAATTTATGACAGAAAAAACTGAAATCTATGGTTATTTACCAGAAGAAAAACCAGAATTAGGCAGATTGATTGTTTATGCACTTCAACAAGTAATTGTTATGTTCCCAGCAACAATCACTGTTGCTTTGATTACAGGTTTCCAAGTATCAACAACAATTTTTGCTTCAGGGTTAGCAACTTTATGCTTTATCTTGATTACTGGTAAAAAAATTCCACTTTATTATGGTAGTAGTTTTGCATATTTATCAGCTGTAAGTGCAATGGTCATGGCAGAAGGTTCAGCTGAACAAATTGCCAGTTGGCAAGCAACGGGAATATTACCAACAGAATTAATTTCAAAAGCTCAATTTGGAATTATCATGAGTGGTTTTGTTTCAATTGCAGCTGGATTGTTAGTTAAAAAATTTGGTAAAGAAACAGTTGAAAAAATCTTACCAGCAACAATCACTGGTCCAATCTCAATGATTATTGGTTTGACTTTAGCAGGGAATGCTTTAAGTGATGCTTTACCTGCAGCTGGTTCTGAAAATGTAACAGCTTGGACGATAGTTGCCTTGGTTACATTGCTAACAACTGTATTATTCTCAATTTATTTAAAAGGTTTCTTAGGTCAGATACCATTACTGTTAGGGGCAGCATGTGGTTGTATTACTGCTGGTTTATTCTACATGGGTGGCGCTAATTTGTTCAGAAGTATTTCAGATGAAGCTTTGAATTCTTTGGCAACATTTGGTCCATTCGCAATTCCAGCATTCTCATTACCTAAGTATTCATGGCAAGCTCTCATTGGTATTATGCCAATTGCGATTGCTACAATTCCAGAATCAACAGCTCATATGTATCAATTAGACATCTATGTAAATGATGTTGCAAAGAAAAAAGGCAAGGACATGGATTATAGTTTAGTTGATATGTTAGATAGAAACCTAATTGGAGATGGATTGTGTGACATGGTGTCGGGGCTAATTGGCGGACCTGCAGGAACGAACTATGGTGAAAACATTTCCACTATGGCAATCACTAAAGTATTCTCAGTACCAGTATTAGGCGTAGCTTCAGTACTTGCAATGATAATTGCTTGTTTCACACCTTTAATTAAGGCAATCTATGGTATTCCATTAGCGGTTATTGGAGGCTTAGAAGTCTACTTGTTTGGGGCAATTGCAGCACAAGGTATCGCTATCATGATTGATAAAAAAGTAGATATGTTCTCAAGTAAGAATATTGCTGTAATTGCATGTATCGCAATAATTGGTTTAGGTGGTCAATATGCCTTTGGTGGTAACATTCCATTTTTGGGAATGAATATTCCTTGTGTAGCTGGTGCCTCAATCTTCGGTATTGCTTTGAACGCACTATTATCACTTGGGGAAAAATAATAAAACGGCCTTTTTAAGGAGAGCTCAGTATAAACTGGGCTCTTCTATTGAAAAAGGATTGACATTTTTCATTATATATGTGAAAATTGTTTCATAAAAAATCAATAGAGGTAGCGATGCAGATTAGTAATTTCTGGAGTGGGTACACAGAGAAGGAAATGAAAGGCATTCATCGCCGAATGAACTTATCGACAGGTAAGGGTCATGGGGTTATAGGAAATACCTATAACACTCCCACCAGTTGCGGGTGGAGGAGCTATAACATGTAAGTCCTATGGAGTCATATGTTGTAGCATATGATTTTTCTTTATTCATAGGAGGTAAAAAGATGAAAAAGTTTTTAATTCTACTGTTATGTGCTTCAGCACTAGTCCTTACAGGATGTCAAGGATCGGAAAACAAGGAACAAGATAAGACAACCTTTGTGGTAGGAATGGAAGTGAATTATGCACCTTTCAACTATCAATTAGCGGAACCTACTGACACAAGTGTTGCTATCGCTGGTGGCTATGCTGATGGTTATGATGTTATGATTTCAAAAGCAATTGCTGATGAATTAGGTTTAGAATTGGTCATTAAAAGCATAGCTTGGAACGGTTTAGGGGCTGCATTAGAGGCTGGTGAAATTGACGCAATTATTGCCGGTATGACTGCTAATGAAGAAAGAGAAGAGGGCATTGACTTCACGACTCCTTATTACGATTCTAAAGCGATGATTATGATTGTTAGAGCCGATTCAGAAATGGCTGGTTTTACCGATATTCAGCAATTTTCAGGTTTGAATGTAGTTGGACAAATGAATACAAGCTATGATGAGGTCATTGATCAAATTGTAGGAGTAAATCACGTTACACCTAAAGCTACCTATCCTGAAATGATAGTGGCATTACAATATGGAGATGTTGATGGTATCACAGCTGAAATGGCTGTTGCAAAAGGAATCGTCGCATCAAATCCAGACTTGACTGTAGTAAATTTTGCCGATGGAGCTGGTTTTAAAGCTGATACAACGGTATCAATTGGGTTAAAGGAAGGAACTAGAGGTACTGAATTCTTTAACGCAGTTCAACAAGCTTTAGATAAAATCTCAGAAGAAACAAGAGAAAACTATATGGTAGACGCTGTTAATAAGCAACCAACGGAGTAGAAAATGGTTGTTGATTTTAGCAAATTATTAAACATATTCCTAAAAAACTGGCCACTATTCTGGCATGGAATTAAATATACTTGCCTATTTGCAATAGTAGGAACTTTTTGTGGGCTTGTAATTGGTTTGATTACTGGAGGTTTAGGAGCTTTGGAAATCAATGATAATGACAAACCGATTATTAAAGTAGCAAAAAGTTTATGTTTATTGATTGTTAGATTCTATATTTGGGTTTTTAGAGGCACACCAATGATGGTACAAGCGGTCTTCTTGTACTATCTTTTAAAACCTGTACTAAATTGGAACAGTTTAACTGCAGGATTGGTGATCATCTCAGTTAATACAGGCGCGTATATGGCGGAAATTGTTAGGGCTGGAATTCAATCTGTTGATAGCGGTCAATTTGAAGCTTGTAAAAGCATTGGATTAAATTTCGTTCAATCATTGATACATGTGATATTACCTCAAGCTATAATTAATTCTTTTCCTTCAATTGGGAATCAGTTAATTGTTAATATCAAAGATAGTTCGATGTTAAACGTATTATCGATAACTGAACTCTTTTTCCAAACAGCTTCAATTGCTGGTAGCAATTATAGGTATATTGAAACATACTTAATAAGTGCTTTAGTTTATCTTGTCTTGACATCATTGGCTAGTTATTGTTTGAATTGGCTGGAAAATAGACTTAATAATGGCGAAAGAAACAAGAAGGTAATGGAATATGCAAGCTAATAGGGAAACAATACTTGAGATTAGGAATCTAAAAAAAGGTTTTAATGGCCTAGATGTTTTAAAGGGAGTAAGCTTTGAGGTAAAAACAAAGGATATTATCACTTTAATTGGTTCTTCCGGATGTGGCAAAAGCACAACTCTAAGATGTATTAATTTGCTTGAAAAACCAGATGCTGGTGAAATCTTGTTTCACGGACAAAATATACTTGAATTAAAAAATACTAATGAGTATCGTGCAAAAGTTGGAATGGTTTTTCAGAACTTCAACTTGTTCAATAATTTAGATGTTTTGGAGAACTGCATTTTAGGCCAAGTTAAAGTTTTAAAACGCAGTAGACAACAGGCTGAAAAAAATGCATTAGAAAATTTAAGAAAAGTTGATATGGAGAGCCACCTTCATCATCGAGTTAATCAACTGTCTGGAGGT
>CADBLN010000033.1 GCA_902795525.1 uncultured Erysipelotrichaceae bacterium
AATATATAATGACAAAGTCAAAAGCAAAGCCGAAGTGATTCGGTGACGCAAAGCTAAAGGGTCTTAATAGAGATAGCCAGTTGCCTGCAGAAATCGGTAACTGGGTTTTTTATTAAAATGAGTAAAAACAAACCAAACAAAAAAACTATCAAAATTATTGGCGCTACTGCATTAGCGTTGTTTTCGCTTGTCACTGTTTTTACTGCAACAATTGCCTGGTTTGCATTGAACTATACTGTTGGTGGCCAAGGTATTAAAGTACGTGTGAATGAAAAGACCGGCAAGCTTAATAAAATTGAAATATTCGAATTCGTTGAAACTATCGATAAAGGCAGTGAAAATAATCCTGACTATAATTATTCTTTCAATAGCACCCCGTCTGCAATCATCTTTGGTGGTGAAGAATCTGAAGACGACTTATTCATTATGGGCGATTATACTCCTCTTCATACTGATCATCCCCTTTTAGTTTTGTTCACTTTAAAAAATGAATTTGTAACTACTTCAGCGGGAGATATGTATATTAAAGGCTTGACTTCTGCAGATGGCTTTTTAGGAGCTACAGACCCTGATAGTGGTCTTCCTGTTTACAAGCTTGGCGATGTGACTGATTCTGATCCAGAAGGTACTAGATCACTAAAAAGAGGAACAAAAGAGGCGACTTTTGTCGATGAGATTACGGGCAATTCAGAAACAAAGGTAGTGGATTGTTATCCTCTTAGCTCTGCAGTCAATTTTAAATGTGCTCAATATTCAAGTGATGAATATGATGACCTCACCGATAATTCGACATCAAACAGAATCGATATACCAGTTGATTCAATTACACTTAGTGAATCTTTTGTCAACTTCGCTTCTGCTGGTGCAGGTATTACATTTAAACATAACCCAACTATTTACTCTTCTGAGGGCGATGGTTCTCATATTCAATACGTAGCAATGGTTGTCAACTATGATGGTAACGCCATCAGTGCTATATATTCAACATACTTAGGGAACAGTGTTTTGGAATCTAACTATGGTGGTAGATTCTATTTCACATGCGATTGGATTTTAGAGGTGCTTTAATGAAAAGGAATAAGCTTTTGCAATTTGGTGCCTTTGTCCTTTTAGCGGCTGGAACAATTTCGGCCAGTCTTTCACTTGCTTGGCTACGTCCAACAACAAAGGTCGGCGACCAAGGCGAAACAAATACAATGCCAATTGATGGTTCCTCATCTAGTGGCTATTTTGCTTATGGTGATGGCTCTAAAGAAAAACCATATGGTATTAGAATCCCTAGACATTTATACAACCTTGCTTGGTTACAATATCTCGGGGTTTTCAAAAATAAACAACTCTATTTTGAACTTGCTGATAACGTCAATATGGCTGGTTGGACTCTTCCTCCAATCGGAACAGAAGATAATCCGTTTATCAGTAAATTTAACGGAAAGGGTTTTGTTGTTTCTAATTTAACTGTTTCTAATGATTTTTCTAAATATAATGTTCACCCGGCTATTGTCGGCGAAGACGAATTCGTTCAACCACATATTCTAGGTATGTTTGGCGTTGTTGGGAATTATAAGAACATAACTTCCTATAATAGTGCAACTAACACACTAACTGATACAGGTATTTATAATGCGACAATCGAAACGGTATTGCCTGATTCTCTTGTTGGCATAGCTGTTGGATATAATAGTGCCGATTTATCCAATATTGTTGTCGATGCATCGTCAACGAATATCAATGCCAATAATTCTACTTACTATGCAAAGCCAAATGCTACTAATCCTTATACAAAAAATATATCTGACTATACATTGGTTGGTTATACAACAAAAAAAGCCTCTGTCAAACACGACGATGAAACCATTTACGATATAAACACAGTTGCTGGAAAAGAATTTAATGCTGTCGAACAAAGCGACGACCAAGGCTGGGGTGGTTCTATTAATATGAAGACCATTTATTATAGGCTTGCCTCAGTTAGAAAAACCAAATCGACAGATGTTTCCAATTCTTTCCAATTTAGACGAGAACGTTATTTTTATGATGGTGTAGAAAAAACCTCGGAAACAGTGAACCATACTGGAGTATCTTCTTCTCCT
>CADBLN010000034.1 GCA_902795525.1 uncultured Erysipelotrichaceae bacterium
CAGGGGCATTTTTAATCTTATATGCTAAGTACTTATCTCTTTCATTAATTAGTATATTGGCAACTTTTGGGAAGTTCTTATTAACTTCTGCTAAAGCGGCGTTTAAGGCATCTGATTGTTGTAAGTTTTTTAAATCTTCTTCGCTGAGATTTTCGTCATCAAAAAAAGAAGAAAGAATAATTGAAAGTAATTTGATTTTATCAAAGAACGTTAAAGAGGCCCAAATTCTTTTAAAGGTGACAGAAACGCTTCTGTCTGCTAATACTAAATTAGCACCAGTTTCTTTGGCTTTGTTAATTCCAATAATCATTTCTTGCCCTGACTTACTGCCCAATTGTTGAGCCATCCGCTTTTGGTAATTGGCAAGAATAAGATTTACCAACATTAAGCCAACTTTACCATCTTTTATAATTTGAACAATACTGGTATTGCGATATCTATCAGGGTTATTAATTGAGTTGTAGCGGTCTTGATCCAATTCAACACAGATTGTATCTGGCTTCAATTCATTAATAGTTTCTTCTACAAAAGTGGCACTTTCCTTGGAAACGTGTGCTGTTGGAATTAAAGTTATATTCTTATCTTGATAATTGAGTTTAATTAGTTTAACATTCATAATCATTATTATAATCAATTAATGGATTTACGCCAAATTATAGATAGAGAAAATACTCTAACTTCACATAACTATACCATAGTTAATGTGCTATAATATTAAAGATGTAAGAAAAGAGGTTGGAAGATGAATTTTTCATTTACGTATGATAGTATCATTCACTATATCCAAATCGTTGCGGATATAGTATTTGTTTGGATATTAATAAACTATATCATCAAAGTTGCTAAGGGAACCCAAAGAACAACCCAATTGTTCCAGGGTGTTATTTTAGTTTTGATAATTCAAAGCTTAGCTAAGTATTTCGGTTTAACGACTGTTGCGTGGTTAGCTAATAACATTGTTTCCTGGGGTTTCTTGGCTATTATTGTAATATTCCAACCAGAAATCAGATCTATTCTTGAAAGGCTTGGAAAGAGCAATGCTTTAGCTCGTATCTCAGTATTAACAAGTAACGAAAAAGAACGATTAATAGATGAGCTCGTTGCTGCTACTGCCAACCTTTCTGCTAGTAAGACAGGAGCTTTAATTACTCTGGAACAAGGGCATTCTTTAAACGAATACATTTCAACTGGTGTAAAGTTGAATTCTTTAGTTTCAGCTGAATTATTAAGTTCTATTTTTCAAACAACAACACCTTTACATGATGGCGCAGTAATTATTCAAGGTGATAAAATAGCCTGTGCTAGTGCATATTTTCCTCCAACTAATATGGAATTACCATCAAGATATGGGGCAAGGCACAGAGCTGCAATTGGAATCAGTGAAGTAAGTGACGCTGTTACTATTGTTGTTTCTGAGGAAAGCGGCAGGGTAGCTATAACAACAAATGGCAGAATACTTCAAATGAATGAGCCTAAACTAAGAAAATTCTTAGAGAGAATTATTCTAAACAAGGAAACTGTAACTATTAGAGAAAACATTGCCACTAGTAGTGAGAGCCTTACTGTTGATAAGATTTTAAGTGAAGCTTCTCAAAGTGATGAAGAGATTGAGTTCAAAGACGAAAACTCTCATAACAAAGAAATGAAAACATTCACCTCTGCTAGTTTTAAAGCTGAAGTTGAAGAAGCTGAGAAAAGTCTTAAAACAACTAGTGTGAATAAGAATACATCTACAGGACAGACTTTCATTCAGAATGTTGTAAAGAACATAACTGGTGAAAATAATGTCCCACCAAAAAATAATGATGTTGCCAAGATAACTATTAAAACCATTAGCACTCCTAAAGATGAAATTCGGGAAGTTAATATTGATGATGCGAAAGTGAACGAGAATACGGACACTATAAAGACCACCAAAGTTATTGACGGCTCAGCAGAAGGAGGTAATCAGTAATGGCCAAGGAAAAACAAATTAAAGATTCAAAAGAAAAACTTGAGTTGGCTAAAGCAATTGCTGACAATTCCGAAAAAGTAGTACGGACATATGAAAATATCGAAAATAGCTTTTTCTACTTTGTTCGTCGTATCTTTGGAACTTTGAACAAAATAATTTTTGATTCTAAGTTTTCCAAACTTGCGGCCTTACTTATTGCGATTATCATTTATGTTGCGGTTAACACCAATAACAATAGCTTAAACGTTACTCAAGCCAGTCAGATTTCTGATATTCCAGTACAGATTATATATAACAATGAGATTTATGAAATTTCTGGAGTACCAAATACTGCTGATGTCATTGTTACTGGTGATATGAGTGATATTACTTTACAGAAAACCCAGGTTAATTCCGTTTTGACTTGTGATTTGACAGGGCTTACTGAAGGTGTTCATATCGTTAAGCTAACACCAACAAATTTCATTTCAAGACTTACAGTAAATGTTTTAGACACTCCAAGTGTAACCGTTACAATTAAAAAGAAAACTGTTACTAGAATGAATGTTTCAGCTGAATTCATCCATACCAATGCCATGAGTAATATGTATTCATTAGGTAATGCAACCTTAGATCAAACAGAAGTTTTAATAAGAGCCTCACAAGATACTATCGATAGTATTGCTTTTGTTAAGGCCTTAATTGATGTAAGTGATGTAACCGAAACATTCACCCGAACAGCTCAACTTGCAGCATATAACCAAAATGGTGAAAGAGTAGAATGTGACATTTTCCCTGATGTTGTTAATGCTACAGTTGAAGTAAGTAATCCAAGTAAAGAAGTACCAATTGTGGTTAGACCTGTTGGCGTACTGCCAAATAATTTGGCAATTGATTCGATAAATTTGGATTATTCAACTGTTACTATTTATGCACCTGAGAATATCTTAGCTATAACAGATGCTTTCTATGTAGAATTAGACGTCTCAACTATTACTAAAAATACTGCTGTCTCCACTGCATTAACTCTACCAAGTGGTGTTAACAGTATTTCTGTAACAAAAGTAAATATGGAAGTTGCAGTTGCCCAAAAGGTTGAAAAGACTATTGATGGTGTTAAGTTAATGTGGATTAATAACACTAGTAATTATAAATTTTCACCAACTAATGCTGATGATGTGACTCTATCAATTGTTGTTACAGGAACCGAAAACAATGTAAGTAAGGTTACTGCCAACGATATCGTTGTAAATATTGATTTAAATGGCATCAAACCTGGAACACAAGAAATTGATGTTGATATTGTAGGAACAAACAAAAACCTATCATATGCTTTAGCTGATGGTAGAACATCCATTGAAATTCAGGTGGTAGAATAAAATGAAAATACATTTTGGGACCGATGGTATTAGAGGCAAAGCAAATGAGGATCTAACCATTGATATGGCTTATCGCATTGGTCAATTTGTGGCTAATAGTTTGTTGGAAAATCAAGGACAATGTAAGGTTTTGATTGGTAAAGACACCAGACTTTCTGGTGATATGTTTGAAATGGCTCTAGCAAGTGGTTTAACCAGTGTCGGTGGTGATGCATATTTGTTAGGTGTTTGTTCAACTCCTTCGTTAGTGTATCTTGTCAGCAAACAGGACTTTAATTGTGGCTTCATGATTAGTGCTTCCCATAATCCATACTATGACAACGGAATAAAGATTATCACAGGCAGTGGAACTAAAATGGATTCAGAGTTTGAGAAACAAATTGAAGAATACATTTATGGAGAAGAACAATTACCGCTAGCAATCGGAGAAAACATTGGAACGGTTTCTCTTTACAATAATGGTTTAGATTTCTATTTTGACTATTTGTTTAAGAACTTTCCATTAGACCTAAGTAATCTTAAGATTGCTTTAGATTGTGCTAATGGTTCTAGCTGTGTTACAGCAGAACATGTTTTAAGACACTTAAAAGCTGATGTAAAGGTTATAAATAATTGTCCTAATGGCTTAAATATAAACAGAGATTGTGGCTCTACTCATCCTGAAAGTCTTGTTAAATTTGTGCAAGATAACTCATGTGATGTTGGTTTCGCCTTTGATGGAGATGCGGATAGAGTCATTGCCATTGCTAAAGATGGTCAAATTGTTGACGGCGATAAGATTATCTATGCTTGTGGAAAGTATTTCAAAAAACATAATGAATTAAGAGGAAACAGCGTTGTAACTACAGTAATGGCTAATTTAGGACTTTTCAAGAAGCTTGATGAATATGAAATTGGCTATGAGAAAACTGCGGTAGGCGATAAATATGTCTATGAAAACATGATTCAGAATGATTATGTAATTGGTGGTGAACAATCAGGACATATCATCTTCAAAGATTATGCTTCAACTGGTGATGGCTTATTAACAGCATTAATGATTTTAAAAGTCATGCTATCTGAGAAAAAAAGCTTAAATGAGTTAACTGATGATTTGTTTATATATCCTCAATTGCTAGTTAATGTTGAGGTAAAAGACAAAGAAGCTATGTTAGAAAACGAAAATGTATTAAAAGCCTGTCAAAATGTTGAAGAGGTTTTGAAGGGTAATGGCAGAGTATTAGTTAGACCTAGTGGGACCGAACCATTAGTAAGGGTAATGGTTGAGGCTAGCAGTGATGAATTATGTTCAAAATATGTTAATGAAATAGTTGAGGTTGTAAAGAACGAAAATAAATAAAGGAGTAAATCATGATTAATTATTCGTTAGGAAAAATTACTGAAATTGTTGATGGTCAATTATTCGGTGATCCTAATTTGCTTATTAATGGTATAGAAATAGATAACAGGCTCATTAAACCAGGGATGCTTTTTGTACCTATTAAAGGCGAAAGAGTAAATGGTCATGATTTTGTTTGTGACTTGGAAAAACTAGGAGTCCAAGCTTCTTTGTGGCAAAAAGGTGAAAAAAACAGACCTGGAAATATCAATTGCGTTGAGGTTGTGAATGTAGAGGAAGCACTAAATAAGCTTGCTAAGTATTATCGCCATGATATTAAGGCAAAGTTTATTGGTGTAACTGGATCAAGCGGTAAGACTTCTACTAAAGATATGATTGCATCGCTTTTACAAACAAAATATAAAGTTCATAAGACATTGGGCAATCAAAATAATAATATCGGCGTACCAAGAACAATTCTGTCAGCAAACCAAGATGATGATTATGTCATTTGTGAGATGGGCATTGACAGAATTGGAGATATGGACTCTTTAGTAGAGATAGTGGATCCAGATATAACGATAATAACTACCATTGCACCTGCACATTTAGAATTCTTTAAAGACATAGACACTATCGTCTCAGAAAAATGCAAGATTGTTAAACAACTAAAAGAGGGGCAATGCTACTATTCAAGGGATGCTTATGGTGTCAAGGAGGAATTATCTAAGAAGAATTTAGTCAATAAACCTATTAGCTATGGTTTTACTTCTGAAGCTGATTTTCAAGCTGAAGAATATAAATTAAATAAAAATTGTTCGTCATTTAAACTAAAGGAATATCCACATATAGAATTAGAAGTTAATATCCTAGGCAAACAATTAATAAATAACCTAAC
>CADBLN010000035.1 GCA_902795525.1 uncultured Erysipelotrichaceae bacterium
ATAATGATGATTTAGAATTCCATGTAAGTAATATCGCTGCTGGCACAAAGTATAATTTCACTATTAATGGTGTACGTGTAGGTGCTAGTAAAACTGATACAGCATTAAGCGGTAACTTCTCTACACCTAGTGATGCATTAGCAATTTCCAAAACAGAATTTGATGCAAAAGATAATGAATTAGATCTTTCTTTCTCTAAAAATGTGATTTATAAGAATGCAGCAGTAACAGTGAAAGATGCGACAGGTAATACTTATACCGCTAGAATTATCGAAAAAGATAATGACGATATGGAAGTAAGAGTGTCGAATATTAGCACTAATGGTACATATACAGTTAGTGTAAGTGGTATTGCCTTACGTGGTACAAATCAATATGTAACTCTTTCTAAAGATTTCACAGTTAGAGGTAAAGCGAATACAGCCGCTACTACAACTAAGCCACAAACACAAGTGCAACCTCAACCAGCAGCTTCATTAACGATTCGCAAGGCTGAATTTGATGCAAAAGATAATGAATTAGATTTATCTTTCTCTAAGAATGTTAGCTATAAGAATGCAGCAGTAACCGTTAAGGATGCAGCAGGTAAAGCTTATACAGCTAAAATCATCGAAAAAGATAATGATGATATGGATATCAGAGTTTCTAATATCAGTGCTAATGGTACATATACAGTTAGTGTAAGTGGTGTTGCATTATTTGGCACAAACCAATATGTAACTGTTTCTAAAAACTTTGTAGTAAAAGGTAAAACAACAGCTACTGCTAAGCCTCAAACACAAACACAAAAACAACCAGCTACAACAGCTGCTCTAGCAATTAAGAAGGTTGAATATGATCTTGAAGATAAAGAATTAGATATTGACTTCAATAAATATGTTCAATACAACAATGCAAAGGTAACTGTTACAGATAGTAAAGGTAAGAGTTATAGTGTAAAGCTTATCCAAAAGGATAAGGATGATATGGAAGCTATCGTATTCGGCTTAGCTAATGGCGCTACATATAATGTAACTGTATCTGGTATACGTGAACAAGGTAAAGCTGCTTATACAACATTAAAGAGTACATTTACAGTAAAGGCTGCTCCAGCAAGAAAGAAAACAGCTAGTGAAAACATCAATGCCTTCGTTACAAGATCATATAGAATGTGCTTAAACCGTAATCCTGAAAATGCTGGTTTAAATTATTGGACATCTCGTTTACAAAACAAACAAGAAACAGCAGCTTCAACTGTGAACCAATTCTTCAATAGTAATGAAATGAAAGCACAAAAGCTAAATAATGCAGAATATATCGAACGTTGTTATAACGTAATGATGAATCGTTCATCTGATAAACAAGGTAAGCAATTCTGGATGAATCAATTAGCGAATGGCAAATCTAAGAAAGAAATATTAAACCAATTCTTAGCTTCTAACGAATTCTCTAAGATTGCAAAAGATTACAATATTACAAAAGGAACAATTAAATAACAAAAAAAGATAAGATTAAGTGATTCACTGTACTTCATCTTATCGCTTGAGAAAATGGTTGTTAGTTTCTAAGGAAGGGCAAGCCCCTTCTTTTTAGGTATGAAAAAAAGCGCGTGATGAGAATCGAACTCACGTATTCAGCTTGGAAGGCTGACGTTCTACCATTGAACTACACGCGCATATATATCACTTTCCTTTCGGAAAGGTCTTATTCATTGTATAGCAATACTTTTTCTTTTTCAATATGAAATTTTCATTATTTTACAATCTTGTCGTCATTTTAGGAAAATGTCCCAAGTATATAAGTTTAATGGAGAAAGATGTGATTTCGCTAGCGTATCTGCACTACAAAAAGTTCTAATTGTATAAATATAACAAGAATTTATTCGATTATTATGAACCATAATGAACAACTATTGAAAATGACTTGAAAGTTACTGATTAAAACTTGTTTCAAATGTCCTCTAATTGCTATGATGGAAGTGTCAAATTTTGGGGGATTTTTTCATGTCTAAAGAAAAGCGCACTTTAGATGGAAAACCCCGCAAAATTGTACTAGAAATTCATATTCAAGGAGGAAGAAGTATGAAGAAAAGCAAAGTGAAAGAGCTACGACTTAGTAAGCGAGTCCTTGCAGGCTTAATGGCTGCTTTTTTAGCCGTTACATCTGTAGATTTCTCAGGACTACGCACTACAGTTGCAGCGGAAGACGGTGCTCAAACCGCCGCTATGCCGTGGAGAGAACTCCCTCCAGCAGGGCAAGGAGCTGGTAGTACTGGAACGCAAACAAAAATTGAGTTTTTGTCTGGCGGCTTATTAGGTAATATGTACAAAGGCGTTACAAGAATAGATAGATATATTGATACATCTGATCTAGCTAATGGCGCTGATATTATTTTACCTACAGCTGAAGATGTGGGACAACCAAATAAATATAAAGATAATAATGACAATAAGAATTATTATCTTGCTGGCTGGGCTGTAGTTCCACATAAGTCAGAATATGAAAATAGTGATGGCTCTTTTCATGGTTTAGAGGCAAAGGATATAAAATATTTCCAACCTGGTGAAGCAGTTCATCTTGATGAATCATTTGTGAATGCAACAGGTAAAATTATTTTCCATCCTGATTGGAAACCAATAAGCTATGATTATGGTGTTGACGATAATAATATTCTTGGCGGTCTAAGAAAAGACCTTTATGATGGAAAAGCTATTAAATCTGATTTATATGACTATAACTCTTTAATAGTTAACCTTTATAATTCTTACATCGGACCAAGAGGAAACTGGAATGATGCTAAAACAGGTATTTTATTCGTCGATGGTGAATATGCTAATGATAAGAGTATTCAACGTCCTCAAGAAAGATGGATGGCAGAAACAGAACCTGGCTATGTAGCTTCAGTTAATACATGGACTGGTAAAGGTGGTGGAGCTGCTCAAGGCTTATGGGATATAGTTAACTATAAGATGTTCTTTGATGCCAATACTCCTGGTGTTACCTATGTTGGTAATGCTGATGAAGGGCCAATGTATTGGTATGACAATAATAAAGACAGCAAATATTATGGTTATTATGTATATAACAGTGAAGAATCTGCAGCATCATATAATCAATCAGAAAATAGATTCTATATTTATAATCAACCTCAAAAAGGTGAAGGCTGGAAAGATTGGCGAGGATTCCTTCCTTTCAATATGCCTCGAAACGAGAA
>CADBLN010000036.1 GCA_902795525.1 uncultured Erysipelotrichaceae bacterium
CTGTAACATGATTTAGCGTTGATGATAATCGATTTAGTATCCAACGATCAATATCAGATAATTCATCATAATTGATATCATCAAAAGTAACACTGTCATCGATATTTAACATAATGAATCTTGTTGCATTCCATAGTTTATTGATGAAATTCCATGCTGCTTCTACTTTTTCAGGAATGTAGCGCATATCTTGACCAGGAGTTGAATTGGTTGTTAAGAAGAAGCGTAAAGCATCAACACCATACTCATCAATTACCTGCATTGGATCAATACCATTGCCTAAAGATTTAGACATCTTTCTTCCTTGTGCATCACGAATTAAGCCATGAATCAAAACATGCTTAAATGGATAATTATTTGTGAAGTGTCTAGCTTGGAATGCCATTCTTGCTACCCAGAAGAAAATAATATCGTATCCAGTAACCATAGTATTAGTTGGATAATAACGTTTATAGTCTTCTGTTTCATCAGGCCATCCTAATGTAGAAAATGGCCACAACGCACTAGAGAACCATGTATCTAAAACATCTTCATCTTGAACCCACTCTTCACCTTTTGGTTTCTCTTCACCAACATATGTTTCTCCAGTAACACTGTTATACCAAGCAGGTATTCTATGTCCCCACCATAATTGTCTTGAGATACACCAATCTTCAATATTTAGTAACCATTGTTCAAATGTTTTATTAAATCTTTCTGGATAGAATTCAATTCTTGTTTCAGGATTTTCTTGATATTTTAAAACATCATCAGCAAGTGGCTTCATCTTTACGAACCATTGTAATGATAGGTATGGTTCAACAACACAATGTGTTCTTTCAGAATGTCCTACACTATGAACAATATCTTCTATTTTTATGAAATTGCCTTCAGTTTCAATTCGTTTTGTTAGTTTTTCGCGACAATCGAATCTATCTAGTCCTTCATATTCACCAGATAAAGAATTCATTGTTCCATCAGGATTCATACAAATTGGTTTATCTAGTCCATACTTTTCACCAATCAGATAATCATTTGGATCATGGGCTGGTGTACATTTCATTGCACCAGTTCCAAATTCAATATCTACATATTCATCAGCTATAATAGGTATTTCTTCATGGTTGGCAGGATTTATAACCAATTTACCAATATATTGTTTGTATCTATCATCATCTGGGTTAACAACTACGCAAACATCACCAAACATAGTTTCAGGTCTAGTTGTCGCAACAGTTAAATAACTATCTTCACCAACAATTGGATATTTGAAATAGTACATTTTACCTGGATCATCTTGGTAGTAAACCTCCATGTTACTTAGAGCAGTACGAGCTTCTGGATCCCAGTTAATAATACGTTGTCCTCTGTAAATAAGACCTTCATTATATAGAGTAATAAAGACATGATTAACTGCTCTATTTAATCCTTCATCTAAGGTAAATCTTTCTCTTGTATAATCTAAACTATTTCCTAGTTTTGCCCATTGCTTTCTAATTACTTCAGCATACTCTTCTTTCCACTCCCAAGCTCTTTCAAGGAATTTTTCTCTTCCAATATCATATCGAGAGATACCCTCTTCTTTTAAGCGATTATCTACTTTAGCTTGTGTGGCAATACCGGCATGATCCATTCCTGGTAAATAAAGCATGTCATAGCCTTGCATTCTTTTATAACGAGAAATAATATCTTGTAATGTATTATCCCAAGCATGACCAATATGTAGCATACCTGTTACATTTGGTGGTGGAATGACAATTGTAAAAGGATCTTTAGATTTATCACCTGCTGTGAAATAACCTTTCTTAATCCAGTTTGCATACTTACCTTCTTCTACTTGGTGATGATTGTACTTAGTTTCCAGTGTTTTCATATAACCCTCCTGATTAATAAAAAAGTGGCCCAAAGGACGTAATAATTACGTGGTACCACCTTATTTGCTTCTCAAATGCTTAACGCGCATGTACGAATACTTTTACTATTTTCAGAGTATTAGCTCCTAGATGACTTCAATTCACTCTCTAATCCCTTTTCACCAAACAAGGACTCTCTATATAGTAGATATGAATTTACTACTTCTAATCATTGCCTATGGCTGCATTATACATTTAAATATAACTATTTACAAATTTATCGATGTTGAATCCATCTTTTTCTAAAATATACGTTTACGATATAGTACGTTAATGCAATATCAACAATCATTAATAGAATAACTGATAAAAGATAAAAATATGGATGAACCTGTAAAACAGTCAAAATAACATTAATGATTAAATAGAAAAAGACAAAAATAGTTAGATATGTAACTAGTGTTGTAAAGAAGTACTCACGTTTTGTCTTTTTAACCCAATTAGATTCTTTTTCACTCATATGTGTATTTTAGCATGTGTGTATTAATTAATGTAAAATATGTGTATGTGTGGAAGATATTTATTATATGATGGCCAAAATAAACAGATGGGTGCTTTATTAAAATATGTACAAGCACATTTTAATGATATATCAAAGACTATTTCTACTAGCGAAGTATATCCTGGCCAAAACATCATCATATATAAATATGTAAATAACAAATTCAAATTATCTTATGGTTATTGGGGAATAAAGATAAGAGATAATCTTGTTATAAATGCTAGACACGAAACAGCAAGAGATAGAGCGACATTTAAAAATATGAAGATATGTTTAATACCTTCTTGTGGGTATTATGAATGGCATCAAGATACAAAAGAAAAAATGTTTATCTATCCTGATCATATCCCTTTCTATTTATGTGGTTTACTAGATGAAACAAATAATAAAGTTGTTATACTCACTGAAGAATCAACAGGAGATTTAAAAACAATTCATAATCGTCAGCCAATTATACTGTTAAAAGAAGACGCAAAAAAAGCATGTCTTTCTAATGACATCTCATTAGCACATGCTTTAAGTGTTAAAAATAGAAATTATCGAGTAAAGGATTAGAATAACGTATTATTCCTAACTATACCTAAGTGTTCATAGGCTTTTTCAGTAACGACTCTTCCTCGAGCAGTACGATTTACAAAACCTATTTGTATTAAATATGGTTCATATAC
>CADBLN010000037.1 GCA_902795525.1 uncultured Erysipelotrichaceae bacterium
GAATTGCTTCAAGCTCGTAGCGATAAAAAAGTCATTTATATTTGTGGCGTTGTTCAAGTTACTGGTAATGAAGAGTGGACTAGTCCTTTTGTAGATGAACCTGTTACAGTTCTAAGATATGATTCTTTTTACAGTAATTTCGTGAATATAACAGGATCCCTTAAACTTAACAACATTGTCTTTGATGGTCGCAAGGATACAGCATTGCAAGGAAAAACGATGTTTTCCTTAATTAATGTTAGACCAGGTGGAAAAATTGAAATTGGCGGGGATTTAACTGAACTAAAAAACAATAATGCAACAATGGTTTTCTCCTCCGCCATGGATAGTTATGCCATACATGGTGGAGCCATTTGTTGTTTAGGTGGGACAATTATCATGACAGGTGGCAGCATACATGACAACGTTGCTGGTCTCGGTGGTGGTATTTTCATTGGCAAGCAAAGTGCATCCAATCCTACGCCAATATTTGATATGTCTGGAGGCAAAATCTACAATAACAAGACTGTCACTTTAAACGTTCCTGGCACTAAATACTACAGAGGTGAATATTACGCTGGTGGTGGAGTAATGTTGAGCACCAAAGCAATTATGAGAATGCATGGAGATGCTGAAATCAGTAACAACCAATCCTATTGGGGTGGTGGTATTAGTCAAGGAAACCTTGAATATAATAGTAACAGCATAAGTTGGAATAATTCCGAATTCTACATGTTTCAGGATGAAGGAAGTAATAAACTCCCAAAAATAACTGGCAATACAGCATCACGCGGTGGTGGATTATTTGTCCAAGGGATGAACTATGCAACTATAACTGCCGGTGAAATAACAAACAATCAAGCCTTTGGTTCAAGTGGCTATCCTGAAGGCGGCGGTATTTATGTCAATGGTGACCATAGAACCAACATGCATTCTGGAGAACTTAGATTATATAACGTTGAAATGACTGGTAACCAAGCTGCCAGAGCAGGAGGAGCAATAATGACTTGTGCCTCTTCTATAACAAATATCCGAGATGATCTTGGAGCTGTTATTTATGACAACACCAATAGTCAGAATAATGCTCAGGTTGCCTACACCACCGTTGATACTTACGGTGATGTAGGCACGCGGCGGGGTTCTTCAACACTTTCAAAATATGTCCTTGGTGGTGGAGAATATAATTGGACTAACAGCAGTTCAGTTTTATTAGATGATGCGACTTTATATGCTTCCAAACTGCAATTATTAGCTTTTACAGATTTAAATGCTGGTGATGACGCCATTCAAAAAGGAAAAAGTTTAGCAAGGGTTTTTATTAATAATAACATTGCTAATAATAGTGGCGGTGGGGCCATTGGCAACAATGGAGTCGTTTACATTGGAACCTATCTTCAAGTTGTTGATGTTGTTGTAAACAAACAATGGGAAAACGATGATTCTTCGAAAAGACCAGCAGCAATCAAAGTCATTTTAAAGCAAGATGGAATAGACTATGATTCTGCTATTGTTGAGGCTGATCAAAACGGTGCATGGCCTAATGTAGAATTTAAAGATTTGCCAAAATATAAACTTAATTTTGATGGTACAGAGTCAAACAACCCTCATGTATATACCATTGAGGAAGACTCTAATTATTCAACTAATATCAAACGTTATGATATCTCCATAACAAGCAAAGACACTACAACTAGATATGGTGAAACCACCAATCCTGATAAAGCGTCTGTTTTGAATGCTGTGTTTGATTCATCAACGAACACATACAAGTATTCTGTAGATGTTTATAATTTCTTACTCACCAATAAACTTAAAACCATTAATCCAATAAAGTCGGGAAAGATAGTTGTTAGTAAGGCTATCAATGGGGATGAAACTACTAATGTTCCAGAATTCAAATTTGAATTGAAAAGAGACAACAGTTCATATCCAATGGTTGATGGTATAACTGATGATACTACCACATTAAGTGTAAGCGGCGCTGGCAATGTAGAATTCCCAAGCATTACATTCAATGAACCTGGGACATATACTTACACTATTAAAGAGCTAGCTCCTTCAACACCATTAACAAATTGGACTTATGATAGTTCATATTATCAATTGATTTATAATGTTGAGTTGAATAACACTGATCTCACCATATCAAAAACAATTAAGCACTTTAATAATAATGGGGAATTGCTAAAACAAGCTGATGATTTAGAACTATTGTTCACCAATACTTACACTGCTGAACGTTTTACAATTACTTATGACCTTAATGGTGGAACATACAATGGTTCCTCAGAACCAATTAAAGAAACTTATATCGAAGGAAAAACAATAGAAATCCATGATGCGCCTGAAAAAGAAGGCTATATCTTCTCCCACTGGCAAGGTTCAAAATATCAACCAAAAGACAAATATACAGTAAGTGAGAATCATACTTTTGTAGCTCAATGGACAAATGAAAATGTTGTAAAAACTGGAGATAATAACAATTTAGTATTCTACATCTTATTATTCATAGGCTCCATTTCAACGGCTACATTTCTCATTAAAGAAAATAAAAAAATAAAAGAATAGTAAGGAAGCAAGGAAAAAGTGTGCAAGTTCAAAAGATACTTGCACACTTTTAACATTTTAAATAGATAATTAATTTACTAACTGTAAATACCAATGGATAATTTGTTGTCCATAAATCAATGCCAAGCTATAACCAACAAATAGCGCAGTCCCAAAAGGCATGACACTTTTAAGACTGAGTTTACCTTTGATGATTATCATTAATGACTGTAAACTACCAAACAACAAAGCAACAATAAAAGCTACAATTGAATTTCTATACCCCAATCCAATCCCACTTATAGCCACAACAATCACATCTCCCCAACCGAAGCCATTATTGATGAAAGAAATAAGAGACATCGGTAAACTTATTATTACAACTCCTCCAATTATTTCAATTGGATTCAAATTCCTTTCAATAGCTAAAGCTACACTTACAAAAAACAGAATAAGCATCGTAAAATACGGTATCTCCAAACTATCAAAATCAATAAGCGCTATTAGAAATAACGTGAATACGAATAAGTATTCAATTGCACTTGCTTTTTTCAAATACATCCCACAACTTAGCAGACCACCACAAAGTTCAATTAATAAATATCTTCTTGAAATCCTCTTTCCACAATGACGACATTTGCCCTTTAGCATCATAAAACTAATTATGGGGATTAAATCAACAACCCCTAAAGGAGTCCCACAATTACGACAATGACTCCTCCCCCACACAAAGTTTTCACCATTGGCATATCTTATTGAAATCAGATTTATTAAGCTCCCTAAACAAGCTCCTAAAATAAAAACTATAGTTCTCATATCAAACTATAGTTTTAAAATACAATTATTCCTTAATTATTCTGCTGTTCTTTCTGCTAAAGTTACTCGGCAATCAATGGACTCATTTCCTCTTAAGACCGTTATTACAACCGTATCTCCTGCTTTATATTTATTTAAGGCTGCTTTTAAGTCATCATATGATGTTATCTTGTAACTGTCCATTTGAATAATTAAATCTCCTGCCTTTAAGCCGCCTTTCATTGCATTATTCATTGTGACTTCATTGATATAAACACCATTACTTGTCAAACCATAGTAGTTCTGGTATCGTTCATTCTCAATGCTGGTACATTTAATGCCAATGATGGCCTTTCCTGTTATACGTCCATTAGAAATTAAGTCATTAAGCACTTCTGTCACAGTATTTATAGGTATGGCAAAGCCAATTCCCTCAATGCTATCAGAACTATATTTAGCATTCACAATGCCAATTAGTTGTCCTGAAGTATTAAATAAGCCACCCCCTGAATTACCAGGGTTGATTGTTGTATCTGTCTGTAGTAAAGTCATCCTATTTCCTTCAATGGTAACATCTCTACTGAGGGCACTAATTAAACCACTAGTTACTGTCCCACCTAAAGTTCCTAAAGGATTCCCAATGGCAATGCAAGTTTCACCAACTTTTAATTTAGTTGAATCACCGAAAACTGCTGGCTGTAAGCCCTTCTCATCAATTTTGATGATAGCTAAATCTAATTCAGCATCCTTACCAATTAAAACAGCCGAATAGTCTGAACCATCATGCAAAGCTACTCTTATTGATCTTGCTCCATCAATAACATGATTATTGGTAATGATATAACCATCTTCAGAAATAATGACACCGCTTCCTGCTCCACTAGTTACATATTCACCATAGAAAGCACTAGTTCTTACAGATTCCGTATATACCTCCACAACTGTATTTTTTACTCCTTCAACAACACCAGATAAATCAGATGAAGGTGTCACTGTAGGAACAACGCTATCCACATTAGTATTCTGATAAATTACAACTTGTTTCTCATTTGCCTTTTCAATTATTTGTTTAGAAACATATTTTGCCGTTGCATAACTACAAGTTCCACATAACAAAGCAGTAACTAAAGTCCATATCAGCCAAGGATGCCCCTTTTTTTCTTTCCTGTTATTTACCACTGTTTCTCTAACAAATGGTTGTTGGGATTTATATCGCTCTATTGTTTCATCAATTGCTGTCTCCGATTCTTTTTCTTCTTCAAATTCATTTCTTTTCTCGTCAAGCATATAAAAACCTCCTTTTATAGGTTTAATCATATATAACTATTGTGAATATTAATTGAATTCAAACTGAATTCAGTTTGAATAATATTCATACTTCATTTTAGTTCTTCTCACAGAAAGAATCGCAAGCAAGGTACTTAAAACTCCAAGACCACCTAAAGCCATATAGGCATATTCAGTATAGTCTACTTTCTCTTCAACAACTTCCTTTTCAGGAACTACATATCTTTGAATTGTGTTTTCTTTCTTATCTAATTGATACCAGCTTTTTTGTCCATCCTCATTCGTTAGATAGAACAATTTAAAGTCTTTCATGTTTGATGCTTTATAATCTAAGCACTTAATAGTGCTGCCGTCTTCTAAATCAAATTCACCAAGCTGGAAAAGATTAGCTAATTCATGATTTTCATCAAATTCAAAATCTGTTTCCACAAACTTCTTGTCACCTAAAAGGAACATGTGGAATTTACCAACAATTTCATTTTTAAATCTCTTATACAAATAGAAGTCTTTCTCACCTTCTTGGTTTTCCAAGTATAGAAGATTGAAATAACCTCCCTTGAAAATGGTTAATGGAACCTTGCCATCAACACCCTCAATATTAGCTTCTATTTCAACCTTTTCAAAACCTTCCAAAGGTTCCACAAGATCCAAATTCTTAACTATGCCCAGTTCTGTATCATTATATTTAAAGAATCTATCTGGTTCTTCTTCAACATAAGCCTTTAAGGTGTATGTCTTCTGACTTTTATTTTCTGCCGTACATGTGACCTTGATGTCGTTCCATCCAGGTTTAACTTCAGAGTTGATTGTTTCTATTTTTGACTTACTGCTTGCAGCCTTAGCATTAACCTTTAGAGTAGTTGTTCCTTTTGGCAAATATAACTTATATTCTGTCACATCACTAGAAAACTTTGGCATTAACTCTTGCCCTTCAACTACTATTGATGCGACAGTAGCATCTGCTGATAAAGCAGGTGTTGAGGTATTTGATCCACCACCGTATCCTCCACCAGTATTGCTAGAAGTGCCTCCACCTCCGCCTCCTGTGGTTTTAGGATTGATTGTGATGGTTTTGCTTATAGATGTATTAACTGGACATTCTCCATCTTTATAACTAATAACTCGTATGTTTTGGAAAGTTATTGTTGTTGAACCGCTTGCCAAAGTGGAAAACTTGAATGTCGCACTTCCGTTTTTGGTAAAATCCATGACCAATGTTCCATTGTTGTAATCGCTTGGAGGACCAATTAAAGATAAATAAGATGAATTAAAAGTAACAGTCGCTTGAGCTACGGCA
>CADBLN010000038.1 GCA_902795525.1 uncultured Erysipelotrichaceae bacterium
ACATGAATTACACCAGGTAATAATTCACCAGCTAGTTTGTAAATATTTGGAATCATTAGTAATAAGCCTTGTGATGCAGTGAAAGTAGTTGCTAAACTACCAGCCTGTAAAGTACCGTGAACGGCACCAGCTGCACCAGCTTCAGATTGCATTTCAGCGACTTTTACTGTGCTTCCAAAGACGTTTGTACGCCCTTGAGTTGCCCATTGATCTACTACTTCAGCCATAGTTGATGAAGGAGTAATAGGATATATAGCTGCTACTTCTGTAAATGCATAAGCCACGTGAGCGGCAGCAGTGTTACCATCCATGGACATAAATTGTTTTGCCATTGTTATGCCTCCCTTATTTTGCGTATATATTATATATTAAAAATTTTCCCTTCACAATGTGGTATGTGAAAAAAACAACCAATTTAATAAAAAACTCCTTGCGGAGTTTATCTGTTAACTTTTTGCCCTCTTTTTACAGGTTGAGGTTCAATAAAACTTATTTCTTTTTCTTCACTTCTAGTCACAATCAACATTGTGCTCATGTCATAGTTCTTTGATAGCTTTTTGATATCGACTTCAACAATTGGATCGCCAGCTTTAACTGTATCTCCTTGTTTTTTACCCAAAATCTTAAATCCTTCACCATTAGCATTAACTGTATCAACACCACAATGAACTAATAATTCTACCCCATTGTTGCAGACAACACCAAAGGCATGTCCGGTTGGGAACAAAACACCTAAAGTGCCATTAGCTGGTGAACATAAGATAACTTTATCCTGATTATATTTGAAGGCAATAGTCTTTCCCATCATTTGATTAGCAAACATTTCATCTGGAATGGTTGTAACATCAACCATTTCTCCATCAGCTAATGCAACAATTGCATCATCATCAACATCAAATGCTTCTAGTACTACTTCCTCTTCTTTGTTAAATAATTTATCAAATAATCCCATATTATTTATACCTCTTTCTTTAGTTCCTTTATTAATTCTCCATATGGTCTTCCTTTGTTAAACAAAGCACTAGTTCCCAATATGAATCCATCAACACCAAATTTAGATGTTTCATCAATAATGGCTGGTGAACAGCTACCATCGATGAATAGTTTATAACTATATATAGTTTTTAGTTCAGCAAGTCTTTTAATCTTAATTTTAGTAAAATCCAAAAACTTTTGGCCCGCAAATCCAGGATTTACAGTCATTACCATCACATAATCGCATAATGGCAACATCTCCATAACAGTCTCAACTGAAGTATCTGGATTAATCGCAATTCCTGCTTTAACGCCTCTATCCTTGATATGATGAAGAGTTTTTACAACATACCTTTCTGCTTCTGGATGGATATACAAGATATCTGCTCCTGCATCGATAAACCAATCAACTTTATCACCAGGATTTTCAATCATTAAGTGGCAATCAACGGGTTTACTCGTACATTTCTTGATTGCTTTGATGTCATTTGTTCCCATTGTGAAGTTAGGCACAAAACAACCATCCATTACATCACAATGGAAATAATCTATTCCTGCCTTATCTAGTGTTTCAACTTCATTCTGTAAATCCGTGAAGTCCGCACACATCATACTTGCACTTAGTATTCTTTCACTCATTTTAAAACTCCTAATTGATTTTTACATTTTAGTTATATCACAAACTCTCGCCGTTTGTTTTAATTACATTTTGATACCAGTAGAAACTATCTTTCTTTTTTCTGCTCAAATCACCATTGCCAGCATCATCTTTATTTACATAAATGAAACCATATCTCTTTTTCATTTCTCCAGTTGATGCAGAAACCAAATCAATACATCCCCAAGATGTATAACCCAATACTGGTATTCCATCAATATTGATGGTATCTCTTAAAGCTTTTAAATGTTCCCTCAGGTATTCAATTCTATAGCTATCATGGATACTATCATCTTCTTCAACTTTATCAACAGCACCCAAACCATTTTCGACCACAAATAAAGGTTTTTGGTAACGATCATAAATGGTATTAGCTGTGACTCTTAAACCTAATGGGTCAATTTGCCAGCCCCACTCTGAAGCTTTCAAATAAGGATTTACAACAGCTTTGAAAACGGCGTTTCCTCTACTATTATTCTTTTGTATTTCTGGATCTGCCGAAGTACACCTAGAGCAATAATAACTAAAGCTAATGAAGTCTACTGTTCCTTCTTTTA
The DNA here is from genome assembly GCA_902795525.1 of uncultured Erysipelotrichaceae bacterium. Taxonomy (GTDB): domain Bacteria; phylum Bacillota_I; class Bacilli_A; order Erysipelotrichales; family Erysipelotrichaceae; genus RUG521. The sequence continues at coordinate 2,191 of CADBLN010000038.1, forward strand.
AAATCTTCTTATCATCTTCTGTGATATTGAGTTTTACCCCTTTATGTTCCATTTGTTTTAACGCCCAAACGGGATACTCACCTCTCGCTTGAACATCAATGAAGAAATAATTATCTCTATCACTATTCAAAGCATCCCATACATCGTTTGGATGGCATGAGTAAGGATAATACTGACCAGCTGCCAGCATACATCCAACCATACTATTTGGCATCATTTCATGTGCCATTTTAACAGCTTTAGCACTTGCCAATAACTCATGATGAGCTGCCGTATAATTTACTTGGTCTTTATTTTCGCCTTCCTCATAAAGGATTCCAGCACCCATAAACGGCATGTGTAACAGCATGTTTATTTCATTAAAAGTCAACCAATACTTTACAGAATCACCAAAATTATCAAAAAGTATCTCACACAAATGAACAAATGCGTCAATCATTCTTTTATCTTTCCAACCACCATACTTTTTAATCAAAGCGATTGGTGTATCAAAGTGGTTGATAGTAACTAATGGTTCTATGTTATGCTTCTTACACTCATCAATCAGCGAACGGTAAAAAGCTAAGCCTTTTTCATTTGGCTTTTCATCATCACCATTTGGCAGAATCCTAGTCCACAAGATAGAAAAACGATAAACTTTAAAGCCCATTTCAGCAAACAAAGCTATATCTTCCTTGTAGTGATGATACATATCTATTGCTTCATGAGCTGGATATGTATGATTGTCATCACACTCTAGCATTTTTAATTGACCCCTGTTGACAGGCATTCTATCTTCACCATAAGGAATTACGTCAACAGTTGAAATACCTTTGCCATCTTCTAGCCAAGCCCCCTCACATTGATTAGCGGCAGTCGCTCCACCCCATAAAAAGTTTTCGGGAAATCTATTCATGTCAACAACTCTCATTCTATCTATTTATTCACACTTGCCATTCTGAACCAAGTGTAATGTTCTCCTTTCATGGAAACTGATAATTGGTAAATGTTTTTTGGCCAGCTGCAACCAGAAAATCCTCCATCGCCAATGGCGTGGATATCCGCTCCGGTTTGTTTCATCAAAATTGCAATTTGTCTAATTGTATCTTCATCTGCACATTCTACAGAAGCATTTAAGAAACACATTGTTAAAGTCCCAGGCTTATAAGTGTGTACAAACTGAACTAATTCTCTGATATCTTCAACTGTGATGCCACCTCTTGAGCCTGGACAAGGCAAATCAATGCAGTCAGCTCCTGCATCAATCAACTGCCTAATTACATCTTTAGCATCATAATCAGCAGTTGGATCTCCCAAGACTTTTTCCTCAATGCCGTCTTCCCATTTACCTGCCAGAATCAGCATTTCATCACCAAGCAATTCCTTGGCCATTTTGGTAGCTGCAATGACATCAGCTAATCTTGTTCCAGAACCAGGGTTGCCACCAAACACAATAAAGTCTGCACCAATTTCTTTACATTTCAAAATATGTTCTTTGGTTG